>JAEWYD010000266.1 GCA_023462275.1 Actinomycetes bacterium | reverse complement strand
CCCGGGGGGCCCCACCCACGGGGGTCCGCTGGGGTGGGGGCGGTCAGCCGGTCGGGATCAGCCGATGGCCTCCTTGACGTTCTTCAGGCCGAGGTCCCATGCACCGGCCGGCTCGACGTTCCCGGACTGCATCTCCGCGAGCGCGTTGAGCAGCCCGATCCCGATGGCGCCGGTGTCCGGCCCGTTGTACGACGACGCGTAGTTCATGACGGAGTCGCTGATGACCGTGCCGATGGGCGAGTCGCCGTAGAACTCGTCGGTGTAGCCGAGCACGGCGTCGCTGGTCAGCGCGTCCTTGGCGGCCGGGAACGTGCCCGTCGCCTTGAAGTGGTCGGTCTGGCCCTCGGGCGACATCATCGTCTCGATGTACTGCCAGGCACCGGCCTTGTTGGCCGCACGGGCCGGGATGGCGATGACGCTGCCGCCCCAGTTCCCGCCGACGCCGGGCACGTTGGCGACGCGCCAGTCGCCGGCGGAGTCGGGCGCGGCGTTCTTGATGCCGGAGAGCATCCACGACGGGGCGATGGTGACCGCGAAGCTGCCGTTGGCCTTGCCGGGGTCCCACCCGGACGACCACGCCGCGATGTTGGCGCTGATCCCGGCCTCGTAGGTGTCGACGGCGATCTGGAACGCCTCCTTGACCTCCGGGTTGGTGTCGTAGATCAGCTCGCCGTCCGGCGAGTAGTACTTGTTCTCGACCTGGTTGACGGTGGAGAAGAAGACGCTGGTCTCGACGTTGTCGATGAACGGCTTGCCCGTCTTCTCGGTGTACGTCTTGCCCATCGCGATGAAGTCGTCCCAGGTCGACCACGCGGCCGCGACCTCCGCGGGGTCGGTGGGCAGCCCGGCCGCCTCGAAGAGGTCCGCCCGGTAGGCGAAGCCCAGCCCGCCGACGTCGGTCGGGATACCGATGAGCGCGCCGTTGTCGGCGGTCGCGAAGTCGACGGCCCAGTCGAGGTACTTGTCGCCGATGTCGTCGCCGCCGAGGGTGCGCAGGTCGACGAAGTTGTCGGGGTTCTCGACGAACTTCGGCAGGTCGTCGTTCTGGATCATCACCAGGTCGGGCACGTCACCGCCGGCGAGCGCGGCGGTCAGCGCCGTGGCCGTCTCGGTCGTGCTGCCGACCTCGCTCAGCTTCACGTGCGCGTTCGGCTGCTTCGCGAGGTACTCCTTCAGCCCGTCCTGGGCGCCGATGCCCGTGAACGACCAGAACTTGACCTCGGAGTTCGGGTCCGCGTCCTTGCCCGACGACGCCCCTCCCCCACCGGAGCACGCACTCAGGACCAGGGCGAATCCACTGACAGCGGCGACGAGCGCCGGCACGCGAGACTTCACGTCAGTTCCTCCTCCATTGGAGTTCTGCTTCCTCGCGCCCGCATGTCCGCGGGCACCGTCTGCAACGTTGGACACCGATCCCGCTACGGCTCCGGGGCGGCGAGGACAGACCTCTCCTCTCCTCGCCGAGAGTCCGAAACAGTTTCGCTACATTCGCTCAGGTCGCGAGGGTAGCCACGGCGGCGATAGGGCGTCAATAGCCCGATTCGCCACCTCGCGCGCCGGGCTGGACCGGGCGCCGCACCGCCGCTATCCTCGAAACCAGTTTCGGGGTGAGGAGAGTGTGGATGGCCGGGCGTTCTCCAGGGCGGGTGACGCTCGTCGATGTCGCACGCGCAGCAGGGGTGACCAAGGGCACCGTCTCCAAGGTGCTCAACGACCGGTCCGACGTCGCCGCGGACACGCGCGCGAAGGTGCTCGCCGCCGTGGACCAGCTCGGCTACCGCCCGCCCCGCGCCCAGTGGGAGCCGCCGCGCACGCGCACGCTTGCCGCGGTGTTCGAGGCCCTCGACTCGCCCTACATCACCAACGTCCTGCAGGGCATCCTCGCCGCCGCCACGGCAGCCGACACCAACCTGCTCGTGCGCCTTCCCCCGGACCGCTCCGTCCGGGCCACGCGCGGCGCCGCCCGGTCGTGGGTGTCCGAGCAGCAGCAGGCGGGCGTCGTCGGCATCATCGGGCTCACGCTCGGTGAGCCGACGGCGGTGCTCCAGGCCGCGAAGGACGTCGGGATGCCGTTCGTCATGGTCGACCCGGTCGACATCCACGACCCGACGGTCGTGACGATCGGCTCGACCAACTGGGTCGGCGGCCGCACCGCCACCGAGCACCTCCTCGAGCTCGGCCACCGCCGCATCGGGTGGATCGGCGGGCCGGACGCCTCCGCCGCGGCGCGCGAGCGGTTCCACGGCTACGCCGCTGCGCTCGACTCCGCCGGCGTGCGCCTGGACCGGGACCTGGTGCGCGGGGGCTTCTTCTCGGTCGAGACGGGCGTCGCGCACGGCGCGGAGCTCCTCCGCCTGCCCGAGCCGCCCACCGGCATCGTGTGCGGCGACGACGAGATCGCCGTCGGCGTCCTGGCGGCCGCGCGCGAGACCGGCGTGCCCGTGCCCGGCCGCCTGAGCGTCGTCGGCTTCGACGACACCCCCCAGGCGGTGTGGACGACGCCGCCGCTCACCTCCGTCCACCAGCCGCTGACGGGCATGGGCCGCATGGCCGTCGAGACCGTGCTGGCGATGACCGAGGGCGTCCAGCCGGCCTCGCCCCAGGTGCAGCTCGTCACCACGCTGAGCGTCCGCGACTCCACGGGCCCCGCGCGCGCCTGAGCTCTCGCCTCGCCGCCACGGCGACCCTCGGCGAGACTGCCGGAGGACGCCCATCGGCCCGGGGGGAGACGACGATGACGCTGCACCTCGCCGCGGAGGCAACCGCCCCCGCCGCCGGAACCGCCCAGCTGGTCGTGGCGGGGCTGGTGAGTATCGCCCTGATCATCGGCCTCATCGTGTGGCTCAAGCTCCACCCGTTCCTCGCGCTCATGCTCGGCGCGGGGCTCATGGCGGTCGTGGCCGGGGTGTCCTACCTCGACGCCTTCACCAGCTTCAGCAGCGGACTGGGCAGCACGGTCGGCGGCGTCGGGGTGCTCATCGTCCTGGGCTCGATCATCGGCACGCTGCTCGTGCGATCGGGCGGCGCGGACGAGATCGTCGACGTCGTCCTCGCGCGGACGCCTGCGCAGCGGCTGCCGTGGGCGCTGGCGCTGGTCGCGTTCGTCATCGGGATCCCGCTGTTCTTCGAGGTCGGGGTGGTCCTGCTCATCCCCGTCGTGATGCTCGCCGCCCGGCGCGCGAAGCTCCCGCTGATCCTGCTGGGCATCCCGGCCCTCGCGGGCCTCTCGGCGCTGCACGGCCTGGTTCCGCCGCACCCCGGGCCGCTCATCGCGATCGACGCCCTGCACGCCAACCTGGGCATCACGCTGGGGCTCGGGCTGCTCGTCGCCATCCCGACCGTCGCCATCGCGGGGCCGCTGCTCGCGCGCGTCATGGCGCGCTGGGTGCCGATCGAGGCACCCGCCCTGCTCGGCGGGGGCATGCCCGCGCTGCTGGGCGGGGACGCGCCGCCGAGGCGGGGGGACACGGCACGGGCCGGCGACGCCGTCGGACCGCTCGACGCAGAGCGCACCGGCGACGCCGCGGATGCGGGCGAGGGCGACCCTGACCGACGGCGCCGGCCCCGGTTCGGCGTCGCACTCGCCGTGGTCCTGCTGCCCGTCGGGCTCATGCTGCTGCGGACGGTCGCCGAGACCGTCGGCACGGAGGGCACCGCCTGGGTCGACGTCCTCACCTTCGTCGGGACGCCGCTGGTGGCGCTCCTCGTCACGACGCTGCTCGCGATGGTCCTGCTCGGTACCGCACTGGGCAGCACGCTCGCGGAGGTCTCCGGGACTGTCGGTGCGTCGCTGGCGCCGATCGCCGGCATCATCCTCATCGTCGGCGCGGGCGGCGGCTTCAAGCAGACCCTCGTCGACTCCGGCGTCGGCGACGTCATCGCCGACGGCCTCAAGGACGCCCCCGTCTCCCCGCTCATCGCGGCCTGGCTGGTCGCCGTCGCCATCCGCCTGGCGACGGGCTCCGCGACCGTCGCCACGATCACGGCGTCCGGCATCGTCGCCCCGCTCGCGGCCGGGCTCGGCGCCGGCGAGGTCTCGCTCATGGTCCTCGCCGTCGGCGCCGGGTCGGTGTTCTTCTCCCACGTCAACGACGCGGGATTCTGGATGGTCAAGGAGTACTTCGGGATGACCGTCGGCCAGACGTTCAAGACCTGGTCGCTCATGGAGACCGTGCTGTCCGTCGTCGCGCTGGTCGCGATCCTGGGCGTCAGCCTCGTCGTGTAGCGCCGCCCGGAGAAGTCCGCACGACGTCGCACGTGCCGTCCTCTCCCCCCGCGCCGTCCCCCGGTCGACGCTACGGACGGCCCCTCGACTCCCCGCGCGAGGCGGGGTGGCCCACGGGACGCGCGGACGAGCGAGCGAGGTCGACGTCGTGCTGGGAGTCGTGCTGCTGGTTGCCCTGGCCGTGGGCATCTACTACATCCGCAAGGGGATGGCCCACGGGGTCTCCGCCGTCCTCTACCGGGGCACCAACGCCAGGGCCATGGACGAGGTGTGGACCCGCCTCTCCTACACCGCGCCGGGCACGCCCGCCGAGGTCCAGAGCGCCGTCGTCGCCGCCCTCGCGCTTCCCACGACGGCGCCCACCGCGTTCGTCGCGCGCACCCACCTCGCGTCCCAGTCCCCGGGCCGGCTCCAGATCGAGTTCGGCAACAAGATGCAGTCCCAGTTCGCCGGGGTCGCCACCTTCACCGCGGCGCCCGACGGCGGCACCACGGGCGCGTGGGAGGTGGGGCGGTGGACGACGCACGACGGCGTCGTCGACTCCTCCGCCGTCGTGGACGCGATGGCCGCGGTCCGGACGGGCATCACCGACGCGGTGCAGGCCGCCGGCGGCGACGCGACCGTGCGGGTGGTCCCCCAGGCCGAGCGGATCCGCCGCTAGCTGCCGTCGGCCGCGCACGTCCCCGGCCGCGGCACCGAGCCCGCCAGGCGCGCCCACTCGGCGGCCGTCATCGGCACCCCGCGGCCCGCGAGCGCGCACGCCCGCGCGAGCGCGCCGTCGACCGTGACGTCCCACACGCGGACGCTCCGGTCGGCGGACGCTCCCGTCAGGTGCGCGCCGTCCGGGGAGAACTCGATCCCGTACACCGTGCCGCCGGCCCCCGAGAGGGTGGCCCAGCGGGTGGGCCGGGCGGGCTCGGTGGTGTCCCACACCCGGACCGTGCCGTCCGTCATCGCGACCGCGACACGGCTGCCGTCGGGCGCGAACGCCGTGTTGGTGCCGTAGCCCTCGCCCCAGCGCAGGGGTGAGCCGAGCGCGGTGGGGGCCGCGACGTCGGACACGTCCCACAGCCACAGCGTGCCGTCGTTGCCGGTGGCGGCGATCGTGCGCCCGTCCGGGCTGAACGCCGTCGAGTAGACGTACCCCTCCGGCCCGGTGAGCGGCTCGCCGACCAGCCGCGGCGCCGCCAGGTCCGTGACGTCCGCGAGCCGCACCGACCCGGACAGGACCGAGGCGACGAGCGTCGTCGCGTCGGGTGAGAAGGCCACCACGTAGACGGCCCCACCCAGGTCCGTCAGCCGGCCGGTCGGCTCGTCCCCGAGCCCGTCGGCGACGTCCCACAGCGTGACGGTGCCGTCGTCGGACGACGCCGCGAGCCGGGTCCCGGAGGCGTCGAAGGCGACCGTGTCCACCCAGTCCCCGTGCGCCTGCGCCGACCCCAGCAGGACGGGCGCTGCGGGGTCGGACAGGTCCCAGGCGTGGATGCCCCCGGTGGTGTCCCCCGCGACGACGAGCCCGGCGGCGGAGACGTCGACGGCACCGTCGAGGCGGGCGCCGTCGGGCGGCGGCGCGGTGCCGAGGAGCCGAACCCGGGCGGGGTCGGCCACGTCCCACACGTGCAGCCCACCGGTCGTGGCGGTGACGACGACGTCGGCACCGCCGACCGTCGCGAACGCGCCCTGGCCGGGGATCGACGCGAAGTCGGCGAGCACCGAGCCCGGGTACTCCCACGCGCGGAGCATGCCGTCGGCGCCGGAGAGGTACACCGCGGCCCCGTCCGGCGACCAGCGCGTCGCCAGGAGCGTGGTCGGGCTCGCCGCCTGCCCGGCTGCGGCCCCGGTGACCGGGTCCCAGACCCACACCCGCTGGTCCGACGACGCCCCCGCCAGGCGGGTCCCGTCCGGGCTGAACGCCAGGTCGTTGACCCACGACGCGGGGCCGGTGAGCTCGAGCGTCACGGCCGGCGGGGCGGCGCCCGCGACATCGACGAGCCGCACCAGCCCGTCCACCGTCCCCGCGGCCACGGTGGCGCCGTCGGGCGACCACGCCAGGGCGTTCACCTGCACGCCGCCGAGGTCGACCGGTCCGCCGAGCGGCGCGGGCGCCGCCGGGTCCGCGACGTCCCACAGCGTCAGCGCGCCGGTCGAGCCGGCGGCCGCGACCACCGTGCCGTGGGGGTCGAGCGCGACGGCCTGCGCCGAGCCCCCGGCCACCGCGGGCACCGACGCCACCTCCGCGAAGCCGTCCGCCCCGCTCGACCAGAGGTGCAGCGAGCCGTCGGAGGCTGCCGCGACGACGAGCGCGCCGTCCGCGCTCGCAGCGACGTCGTACAGCGTCGCGCCGGCCGGCGGGCCGGTCACCGGCAGGGGCTCGGGCGACGCGGGGTCGGCGAGCGACCACGCACGCAGCTGACCCGCGTCACCGCCCGCGAGCAGCGTGCCGCCGTCGGCCGTGACGGTCACCCCGTAGAGGGCCGCGTCGTCCACGGACAGGTCGGCGAGCGAACCAGGCCGATCGCCGACGGACCAGACCGCCACGGTCGCGCGGTCCGTCGCCGCCGCGACGACGTCGCCGTCCGGGCTCACGGCCAGGCCGTTGACGAGCCCGCCGAGGTCGCCGAGCCGCGCGGGCACCGCGATGCCGGTCGTCGACAGCAGCGCCGACCGCGCCTCGACCGTGTCGGCCGTCGCCAGGGCCGCCGTCGCGACCTGCGCCGACAACCCCGGGTCGGTGTCGGTCAGCGCCTGGGCCGTCACGGCGAGCTGGCGGGACACCGCCAGGTCCCGCTCGCGCGCCACCACCCGACCCTGGGCCACGGAGAAGCCCGCCAGCACGCCGGTCGACACGGTGAGCACCGCCAGCCCGGCGGCGAGGGCGCGCAGGCGGCGCGTGGAGCGGCGGCGGGCTGCCGCACGGCGGTCGGCCGCGATCAGGCCGGCCTCCAGGAACGCGTGCTCCCGGGCGCTGAGGGGCCGCCCCTGGGCCCGCCAGGCGACCGCCGTCTCGAGGAGCGCGCCTCGGTACAGCAGGTCGTCGTCCCGCGCGGACTCCTCCCAGTGCCGCGCGGCCTCGGCGAGGCGGCCGTGCACCCGCAGGGCCTCGCGGTCGTCCTCGATCCAGCCGGCCAGCCGCGGCCAGGCGGTCAGCAGGGCGTCGTGCGCGATGCGCACGTGGTCCCGGTCCGCCGTCAGCAGGCGCGCGTCCACGAGCGCCGCGACGACGTCGGCCTCCTCCGGCCCGGCGAGCTCGGCCAGCTCGAGCGGACGAGCGGTGGCCAGCGCTCCGCGGACCAGGACGAGGGCGAGCAGCACCCGGCGGGCGACCTCGACGCGCTCGGGGGGCAGGCCCGCCACCACGGACTCCGCGGTCTGGGCGACGGCGCCCGCGAGGCCCCCGACGGCCCGGTACTGCGCAAGCGTGAGGCGGCGCCCCGACGCCGCCTGCCAAGTGGCGTAGAGCGCGTGCGACACCATCGGGAGCACGCCCGGGTCGAGGCGCGCACCCGCCGCCCCGGCGGCCCGCGCAGCGGCGGAGCCCGCGGTCGCCTCCGCGACCAGCACGTCGACCAGGCCCTCGTCGACCTCGACACCCACCCGCTGCGCCGGCTCCACCACCACGCGCCGCAGGTCCTCGGCGGAGAGGGGCCCGACGAGCACCGGCCGGTCGCCCAGCCACCGGGCGAGCTCGGGGTGCTCGAGCGCCCGCTCCACGACGTCGGCCCGCAGACCCACGACGACGGCGGTGCCCGCCGCGTGCAGGGCGGCCAGGCGCGCAAGGAGGTCGTCCGCCGCCGAGCGGGCGTCCGCGAGCAGCACCTCCTCCAGCTGGTCGACGACGAGCAGCCGCGTCGGGCCGCCCGTTGGGTGCCCGGCCCCGGCGGACGCGGCGGACGCCTCGGGCTCGCCCAGCGCCGCCAGCGCCACCCCGAGGGACGCCGCCGGCTCCGTCCCCGGAGTCATGACCGCCGCCCGCGCCCCGGCGCCACGCACGTGCGCGACCAGCCCGGCACGCAGCAGCGAGGACTTGCCCGACCCCGATGCCGCCAGCACGACGACCGGGTGAGCCGGCGCGCCGCCGACGCGCTCGACGAGCGCGCGCACGGACTGCTCGCGCCCGACGAACAGCTCGGCGTCGTCGACGTCGTAGGGCGCCAGCCCGCGGTACGGCGGCCGCGCGGAGGCCGGCCGCGGCCCCGGCACCCGGCGCAACCGGGAGGCGACCTCGACCCAGGCAGCCCGGTCGGCGTCGGGAACGCCGAGCGCGACCAGCATGCGCTCGAACTGGTCCATGGTGGCCGGCTGCGGCAGGTGCCGGCCGGACAGGTAGCCGCCGACGGTCGCGAGCGGGAGTCCCGCACGCCGGGCGACGTCCCGCACGCTGAGGCCGGCCGCCTCGCGCAGCCGCGTCAGCTCCCGCGCCAGCGCCGCCCGGTCGGGAAGCTCCGCGGGCCGGGCGCTCGTCTCCGCGGCGCCGAGGAGATCGGGGTCGGGGGCGTCTCCGTCGGTCATCTGGGCTCCCTACCGTGCCGCGCGAGGTTCGCGGTCAGGGTAGGGGCGAGTGCGGCGAAACCGGCACAGTCGGCGGCCGTTCGGGTGAGCGCCGCGCGGCGCCCGGGTCAGCCCGCCGTGAGCGCCACGAGGACGAGGACGACCAGGACCGCCATGCTCAGGTACCCGATGACGAGCGCGCCCGTCGCCATTCCGTCGCCGCCCTCCCCGGTGCGGGCGATCTGCGACTTGGCGACGTGCCCGAGGATGATCGCCAGGGCGCTGCCGCCAAGGAGCGCGACGACGAACGCGGCGACGGCCATGCCGTTCGTCCCGCGCCCGCCGAGCGCGCTCAGCGGCACGCGGACCGCCTGCCCGTCGGCGTCGAGCACCTGCACGTACTGCTCCGGCCGGGCGGCCGGGGCGTACCCGCCCCGCCCGCGTCCGTAGCCGGCGGCGGCCGCGGCACGACGACGGCGGAACGCCTCGATCGCGGCGTCCTGCTCGCTCATCGGGCCGCGGTCGTCGGGTTGCTCCGGCCGCGCCGGGCGGAGGTGGGGGAAGTCCCGGTAGATGCCCCGCAGGGTCTCCTCAGGCGTCGAGGGGTTCGTCGCCAGGGTGGCGACGAGGTAGAAGTCGGCGGCGAGCTCCGCCAGGACCGCCGGGTCCGTCGCGGGGTCCGCCGCGAGCGCCTCGCGCTCCGCCCTGCCCAGTGCCTGCACGTCCACGCGCGCCTCCGTATCGCCTCGACCCGACGCCGGGCGTCCCCGACGCCGGGCGAGCCCGAGGCTAGGGGCACGGACACGGCCGCGGCGCCCGTTCCTGGGTCGCTGCGGTGTTCCTCGCACGGTCCCGCACGGTCCCGCACGGTCTCGTCCCGGTCTCGTCCGGGTCTCGTCCGGGTCTCGTCCGGCCCGTGGCGCACGCCGCCCCCCGCGCGTCCCGCGCGCCGGCGTGCGGGACGATGGTGCGGTGACGGACTCCTCGCGCGGCCTACGAAACGCCGGCGTCCAGGCCGCGCTGCTCGCCGCCGTCCTGTTCGGGGCGAGCGCGCCCCTGGCCAAGCTCCTGCTCGGCGAGGTGAGCCCGTGGCTGCTGGCCGGGCTGCTCTACGTGGGGGCGGGCGCCGGGATGGGGACGTGGCGGCTCGTGCGGCGGGCGCCGCGCGTGCGGCTCCCCCGGCACGAGGTGCCGTGGCTCGCCGGGGCCGTCGCGGCGGGCGGGATCGCCGGGCCGGTCCTGCTCATGGCCGGGCTGGACGCGATGCCGGCATCGGGGGCGTCGCTGCTGCTCAACGCCGAGGGCGTGCTGACCGCCGTCCTCGCGTGGGTGGCGTTCCGCGAGCCGGCCGGGCGACGGGTGGTGCTCGGGATGCTCGCGATCGTCGCCGGGGCGGTCGTCATCGCCGTCCCGAGCGGCCGCGCCGAGGTCACCAGCGCGTGGCCGGCGCTGGCGATCGTGGGGGCGTGCGCCTGCTGGGCGCTCGACAACAACCTCACCCGGAAGGTCTCGCTCACCGACGCGACCTGGCTGGCGGCCGTGAAGGGCGCGGTCGCCGGGCCGACGAACCTCGGGGTGGCGCTGCTGCTGGGCGCGCACCTGCCGTCCGCCGGCCCGACGGCGGCCGCGGCCGCGCTGGGCTTCGTCTCCTACGGCCTGAGCCTGGTCCTGTTCATCGTGGGACTGCGGCACGTCGGCACGGCCCGCGCGGGTGCCTACTTCTCGATCGCACCCTTCTTCGGCGCGGTGCTCGCCGTCGCGCTGGGCGACGCCGTGACGTGGCAGCTCGCGCTCGCCGGGGCCCTCATGGCCGTGGGCACCTGGCTGCACCTGACGGAGCGGCACGCGCACGAGCACACCCACGAGCCGATCACCCACGAGCACTGGCACACCCACGACGACGGCCACCACGACCACGAGCACCTGCCCGGCCAGGAGGTGCCGCCCGGCGTCCGGCACCGGCACGTCCACACCCACGCCGCGGTGACCCACACCCACGAGCACTACCCGGACGCCCACCACCGCCACGAGCACTGAGCCCCGGAGCCCCGACCGGACCTCGTCTCCAGGAACTGCTTCCCGGGGAAAGGAGTTCCTGGAGATGAGGCCTTCCCGGCGGGCGTCGTCGGCCGGGTCCCCGACGTCGACCGTCCGGCCGGCTCAGCGCGCCGTCGCCTGGGCGTTCACCTCGTAGGACGTGTTCGTCGCCTCGAAGAAGTTGACGAGCTGCAGGGTGTCGTTGGCCGCGGCCATCCACTTGGCAGGGTTGGCGACGCCGAACTCGGGCTCGAAGCCGAGCTCCTCCAGGCGCCGGTCGGTGAGGTAGCGCACGTACTGGTTCACGTAATCGGCGTTCAGCCCGAGGATGCCGCGCGGGAACATGTCCCGGTTGTAGGCCTCCTCCATCTCCACCGCCGCGAGGATCATCTGCCGCACCTCCTCGGCGAACTCCGGCGTCTGCAGGTCCTCGTTCTCGGCGAGCACCGTGAGGATGAGGTTGATGCCGAACTGCAGGTGCAGCGACTCGTCGCGGATGATCCAGTCCATGAGCGAGCCGAAGTTGCGCAGCAGGTTCCGCTGCCGGAACGACAGCGCGACCATGAAGCCCGAGTAGAACCAGATGCCCTCGAGCACGATGTTGTACGCGACGAGGTTCCGGACGAAGTCCTGCTTTCCCTCCGTCGTCGTGATGTCGAGCGTCTCCGACGCCATGCGCTGGATGTAGCGGGTCTCGAACGCCTCCTTGGCCGCCATCGACGGCACGGTCACGTGGTTGGAGTACGCGGCCTCGCGGTCGATGGGGAACGTCTCGAGGACGTACTCGAACGCCATGGTGTGGTTGGCCTCCTCCCACATCTGCTTGGCGAGGTACAGGTGCCCCTCGGGCGCGTTGATGTAGGGGTAGACGCCGAACGCGAGCGCCTTGTTGACCAGCAGCTCGTTCGGGTTGAAGTAGGAGACGAGGTGCACGAGCGCGTGCTTCTCGTCCTCCGTCATGCGGGCGAAGTCCGCGAGGTCCTCGCCGAGCTGGATCTCGTTGGGGAACCAGGTGTTGGCGACGGCCTGGTCGTACAGGCCCATCGCCCACGGGTAGGTCACAGGCTTGAGCAGCAGCCCGTCCTGGATGCCGGCGCCGAGGATGCCCATGGTCGTTCTCCTTGCTGTCGGTGTACGGGGGGTGACGGCCGCGCCGTCGGTCACTGGCAGGACTCGCACTGCAGGCGCTCCATCGGGTCCACCGGGCACGCGACGCCGTCGACGACGTCGGTGTCCGCGAGCGCGAGGACGGTCGCCGCGGGCGGCACGTCCGGTGAGGCGAGGACCGGAGCGGCCGGGGCCGCCGGCGGCGCTGCCGTCGCGCGGCGCGCCCCGAACCCCGCGAAGCCGGTCCGCGCCGGGCCCGACGCCGTCAGGAGGGCCGTCGTCGGGAGCGACGTGGCCTGGCCGCCGCGGCCGTGGGCGGAGCCCGTCGCGTTGAGGTTCGCGGTCTTGTTCACCCGCACCGTGGACTGCTCGGCCGTGTGCCGCGGCAGCACGTGCAGGTAGTACGTCGTCTTGACGCCCTTGCGCCACGCCGTGGCGTACAGGTCGGCCATCGCGTCCACGTCCCGGTCGGCGAGGTAGATGTTGCGGCTGATCGCCTGGTCGATCCACTTCTGCGCCCGGGCCGCCACCTCGAGGAACGCCACGGGCGGCAGCTGGAAGGAGGTGCGGTAGACCGCCTTGAGGCGCTCGGGCACCTCCTCGATCGTCGACAGGTCGCCCTGGGCGGCGAGCAGCCGCTCGCGGACCGCCTCCCACAGCCCCAGGGCCTGCAGGTCGGCGACCAGGTTGCGGTTGACCTCCAGGAACTTGCCCGACGACGTCGCGCGGCTGAAGATCTGCGAGAACTGCGGGTCCAGACCGGGCGTCGTGCCCGCGACGAGCCCGATCGAGGCCGTCGGCGCGATGGCCATCAGCGTGGAGTTGCGCATCCCGCGGCGGACCTTGGCGCGCAGCGCGTCCCAGTCCATCCGGACCGTGCGGTCGACGTCCACGGGCACGCCGCGGTCCTCCTCCAGGGCGGCGAGGGTGTCGAACGGCACGCGACCGCGCGACCAGCCGGACCCGTCGAACGCCGGGTAGGCGCCCCGCTCGGCCGCCAGGTCCGCGGAGGCGTCGATCGCGTGCCACGAGACGAACTCGACGACGCGGTCGATCAGCTCGGCAGCCTGGGGCGAGTCGTAGGCCAGGCCGAGCCGCTCGGCGACGTCGGTGAACCCCATCACCCCGAGCCCGACCGCTCGACTGGCGGCGTTGGCGCGCTCGGACTCCGGCACGCGCGACTCGGTGATGTCGACGAGGTTGTCGAGCTGGCGGACGGCCAGCCGCACGGCCCGCGCCATCCGGTCCCAGTCCAGGTCGGCGCCGGCGTCGCCCCGGACGAAGGCCGGCAGGTTGATCGACGCCAGGTTGCAGACGGCGATGGTGTCCCGGTCCTGGGGGAGGCAGATCTCGGTGCACAGGTTCGACAGGTGGATCGTCCCGGTGTTCGCGTTGAGCGCGCGGGTGTTGATCGTGTCCTTCCAGGTTAGCCAGGGGTGCGACGTCGTCTGCAGGGTCAGGAGGATCTGCTTGTACTGCTCGCGGGCCCGGACACGGGAGAAGACGCGCAGCCGCCCGGCCTCGGCGTCGGCCACGTAGCGCGCGTAGCGGGCGGAGAACGCGGCACCGGTGAGCTCGACCAGGTCGGGGGTCTCGGCCGGGTCGAAGAGGTACCAGTCGTCGTCGGCGGCGACACGCTTCATGAACTCGTCGCTGATCCACACGGCCGTGTTCGCGGTGCGGGTGCGCCGGTACGGGTCGCCGGAGTTCTGCCGCAGGTCCAGGAACTGGCCGAAGTCGAGGTGCCAGTTCTCCATGTAGAAGCACAGCGCGCCGAACTTCTTGCCGCCGCGGGAGATGGCGCGCAGCGTCGAGTCGATCGTGTGCATGAAGGGGACGGGGCCCGTCGAGACGGTGTTGTTGGACCGGATCGGGGAGCCCTCCGCGCGCAGCTTGGTCACCGACAGCCCGATGCCGCCGGTGCCCTTGGTCAGCCACATCACGTTGCGCACCGACGTGGCGATGTGGTCGATGTCGTCGTCCATCTGGATGACGAAGCAGTTGGACAGCTGCGGGTAGGCCGTACCCGCGTTCACCAGGGTGGAGCCGGCCGGCAGGTACTCCAGGCGGGAGATCGCGCCGTAGAGCGCGAGGGCCGTCGCCGTCGGGTCGTCCTCGTTCAGCGACAGCCCCATGGCCACCCGCATCCAGAGGAACTGGGGCACCTCGACGGGCATCCGGTCGCGGCCCGCGATCGCGTACCGGTTCGTCAGGGTGACAGTGCCGAGGTAGCGCAGCAGCTCGTCGCGGCCGGGGTCGAGCGCCGCCGCCAGGGCGTCCAGGTCGAACACGCGGCCGAGCCGCGGGTCGAGCAGCCCGTCCGCCACGCCGGCGCGCACGTAGCCCGGGAACCGGGCGCGGTGCAGCCGGGCCAGGTCGGCCGGCGTCCGGTACGCGCCCAGGACGCGCTTGTAGAGCACGGTGCGCAGCAGCCGCGCGGCGATCGTGTCGAACTCGGGGTCGTCCTTGACGTTCTGCACGGCCACGGCGATCGCCGCCTCGTCGAGCTGCTCGCTCGTGATGCCGTCGAACAGGGTGACGGCGAGCTCGGACGCGACCTGGGTGACCTTCGCGATGGGGTCGGCCAGGCCGACGGCGGCCCGCTCGATCGCCCGGTTGATCCGGTCGGCGTCGTACGGCTCCCGCGAGCCGTCGCGCTTGGTCACGTGGACGCGTCCGACGTCGGTGGGGTGGGCCTGGGTGCTCACAGCTCTCTCCTCGCGAGCCGATGGGAGACCCGCGACGCCGCGGGCGGGGGTGGCGAGCCACCCGGCCCGTCCGCCCGACCCACCCGAGAGGTCGCGGATCCACGCGCGCCGGATGGCGCGCGTGCCGTCGGCAGGTCTTCGGACTCGCGGGCGTGTCGCGCCGGTGTGCGCGCCTTCCTACCGGCCGCCGCTTCCCAGGCTTGCGCCCAGTGCGTCTGACGGCTGTCGTTCCCACTCACCGCTGCGGGGCAGCCCCGGAGTCGCACCGGGTTCCCTCTTGCCTCACCCGGCGGGCCCCTGAGGCAGGCCCGACGCGTGAACCGTCGGCGCCGCCCACGCTAGGCGACCTTCGGGGTGCACCGCAAGATGTGGGGTGCGATTTGCCTCTCACTACTAGATGTAGTGGACTGACCCCCGGTCGAGACCCTCAGGCGCCGGTCGTCGACGCGTCGCGCACGACGGCGACCCCGCCCGCGGCGAGCACGTCGCCGGCCTCGCGCCGTGCGCCGGTGACGAGGTCCACCCCCGCGACCGGGAGCGCGACGTCGTCGGCCGTGTGGTTGACCGCGAAGAGCCAGGACCGCCCGTCCGCGACCCGGCGCACCACCTCGACGCCGGGACGCGCGCCCGGCAGTCCGCGGATGCCCGTGCGCTCGAGGACGCCCTCCAGCAGCCGCGTCGTCGCCGAGGGGTCCAGGAGGGTCGCGACGTACCAGGCGGCGCCGTCGCCGACCTCGCGCCGCGTCACCGCCGGCAGCCCGGCGGACGGGCCGTCGACGAAGGACGCGACCGCGGTCGCCGTCGTGAGCGTCATCCGCTCGGACCAGACGGTGCCCGTCGAGCCGTCGTCGAGCGCCACGCGGCCACCCTCCGGCAGGGGCGCGAACTCCTCGACGCGCACGCCGAGCAGGTCCCGGAACGCCCCCGGGTAGCCGCCGAGGATCACGCGGTCCGCCGCGTCGACGACCCCCGAGAAGTACGTCACGACGACCTGGCCACCCCGGTCCACGACAGCGCCGAGCGCCGACACGACCGCCGGCGCCGCGATGTGCAGCGTGGGCACGAGCACGACGTCGTACCCGTCCAGGCCGCCGTCGGCGACCGCCGCGGCCGGCAGCACGTCGACGGGCACGCCCAGGTCCGTCAGCGCGGCATGGAAGGCACGCGCCTGGTCCAGGTAGCGCACGTCCTCGCTCGGGTGCGCCTCGGCCTCGACCGCCCACCACGAGTCCTGGTCCCACAGCAGCGCGACCTGCGCGGGCTCGACGACGCTCCCGCGCACCTCCGCCAGGCGGCCCAGCAGCTGGCCCAGCCCGACGACGTCGCGGAACAGCGCCGAGTCCGCGCCGGCGTGCGGCAGCATCGCCGAGTGGTACTTCTCGGCGCCCGCCCGGGACGCCCGCCACTGGAAGAAGAGGACCCCGTCGGCGCCGTGCGCCACGTGCGCCAACGAGTTGCGGACCATCTCACCGGGCCCCTTGGCGAGGTTGCGGGGCTGCCAGTTCACGGCGCTCGTCGAGTGCTCCATGAGCAGCCACGGGCGGCCGCCGGCGAGGCCGCGCACGCGGTCCGCGCTGAAGGCGAGGTCGCGCCAGTCCGCCGGCTCCGCGGCCCACAGGTAGTGGTCGTTGGAGACGATGTCGAGGTGGCGGGTCACCGCCGCGTAGTCCAGCTCGTGGAAGTCGTGCAGCACCATGGCGTTGGTCGTCACGGGCAGCTGCGAGCCGCCGGCGCGCAGGGCGGCGACCTCGGCCGCCAGGTGCGCGACGAACTCGTCGGAGGAGAACCGCTCGAAGTCGAGGCACTGGCCGGGGTTCGCGAACGTCGTCGTGCGTCGCGGGGGCAGGACCTGGTCGAACGAGGCGTAGTGCTGCCCCCAGAACCCCGTGCCCCAGGCCGCGTTCAGCGCCGCCACGGTCCCGTACCGCTGCCGCAGCCAGCGCCGGAACTCCTGCGCGGACACGTCGCAGTAGCAGCGGCTGTTGTGGCACGCGAGCTCGTTGGAGACGTGCCACATCCGGACCGCCGGGTGGTCGCCGTACCGCTCGGCGAGGGCGCGGGCGATCCGGACGGCGTGCGCGCGGAACACCGGCGAGCTGGGGCACCACGTCTCGCGGCTCCCCTGGGTGGCCCGGTGCCCGTCACGGTCCACCGGCAGGATCTCCGGGTGCGCCAGGTGCAGCCAGATGGGCGGCGCGGCCGTGGGCGTCGCGAGGTCGACGCCGATGCCGGCCCCGTGCAGCAGGTCGAGGACGCGGTCCAGCCAGCCGAAGTCGTAGCGCCCCTGCTCGGGCTCCAGGCGGCCCCAGGAGAAGACGCCCACGGTGACGAGGGTGACGCCGGCCCGCTGCATGAGCGCGACGTCCTCGGCCCACACCTCCTCGGGCCACTGCTCCGGGTTGTAGTCCCCGCCGTAGGAGATGCCCTCGGTCGGCCACGCGCTCATCCGTCCACCCCGGCTCGCCTCGTCGTGATCGGCATCGCGAGCGCGCGGCCTGGACGGCGGCGCCCGACGACGTCGAGCGTAGCGGCGGCGCCGGGACGGGCACCGAACCGGCGACGGCCGGTCGGTCCCCAGGACCGACCGGCCGCCGTCGTCATGCGCGCGGGCCGTCAGGCGAGCACTGACGGCCCGCGGGTCATCCCTGCGACGCCGGGGCGTCCGCCGTGAACAGCCGCGGCAGCAGGTCGATGAGGTTGGCCGACCAGACGTCGAACCCGTGCGGGCCGACGGACTCACCGGCGAACTCGTACTTCACGCCGCGCTGGTCGAACATCGACATCGTCGACATCACCCAGCCGCGCGCGAAGTCGCTGATGTCGCCGACGTAGATCCGGGCGAGGATCGTCCCGGCGTTCACGGCGTCGGCGTCGAAGGTCGGCGTCGAGAAGAGCCCGCCGGAGAACGCGCCGACGTACCCGAACACACCCGGGTTCAGCAGCCACGTGTTCAGCGAGTTCATGCCGCCCATCGACAGGCCCGCGATGGCCAGGTCCTCCCGCTCCTGGCTCACGTGGTACTGCGCGGCCACGGCCGGCATCACGTTGTCCAGCAGCTCGGCCTGGTAGTTGGGCACGTTGCCGTCGGGCATGACGACGACCATCGGCGCGATCTTGCCCTCGCGGTAGAGGTTGTCCAGGATCTGCGGCGCCCGGCCGACCTCGACCCAGTCGCCCCAGTTCTGGCCGCCGCCGTGGTTGAGCACGAACAGCGGGTACGCCTCGGCCCGGTTCGGGTCGTAGTCCGGCGGCGTCCACACGTAGGCGTTCCGGTCCGTGTTCGTCACGGCGCTGTGGTACGCCAGCACGGACACGTCACCGCGGTCGGCCTCGGGCGCGTCGGCCAGGAGCAGGTCCGTCGTGCCGGGCACGAACAGCGGGCTCACCCCCGTGAGGGTGTTGACCTTGTCCTCCGGGTCCTTCATGTCCACGCCGTCGACGACGTACCGGTAGTAGTAGAAGCCGTCGAGCGGGCCGAGCGAGAGCCGCCAGCGGTCCCCCACCTTGGTCATCGGGATGCGGAACCATGCGCCGTTCGGCGCCCAGTTCGCCCACACCGTGACGTCCTTGGCGCTCGCCCACTGCGTGCCGGTCTCGAAGGTGACGATCCCGTTCTGACCGATGTTCGGCGTCGTGATCGACCCCGTGGCCGGGGGCGTGTAGGGCTTGGTCAGCGGCAGGTGCCCCTCGCGCGGACCGGGCTTGGCGCCGTGCGTGAAGAGCCGCGACGCGAAGTCGCGCACGTCGTCGCGCCACGCGTCCCACGAGCCGCCGCGCTTCGGGTCGACGCCGTCGAACTGGAACTTCACGTGCGCGGCCTTGAGCTTCTGCATCGCCGCGTAGGTGGAGTTGTAGGCGGGGTCGAGCACGTTGCCGACGTACAGGCGCAGGAGCTCCGTGCCCCGGCCGAGCTTCTCGGCGTCGTGCCGCGGCAGGGTGAGCCCGTCGAGGGCGCCCGAGAAGGAACCGACGGAGCGGAACTTGCCCGGCTCCCGCGCCGCGACGGCCAGCGCCTGCTGCGCGCCGGTGCCGATGCCGGCGACGGCCTGCTGCTTGCCGTCGGGCGCCGTCCGGTACTGGTGCTGGACGGCGGGGACGAGCGAGCGGAGCAGCTCGGCGCTCGGGTCGGCGACGTTGACGTCCGCCATGACGACGACCATCGGCTTGATGGCGCCCGCCGCCGTGAGGTTGTCGAGGATCTGCGGCACGCGCCCCAGCTCCGCCCACTCGCGGTAGCTCTGCGAGGCGTCCGAGAGGAGGTAGAGAACCGGGTACCGGGCGTGCCGGTCCTTGCCGTAGCCCGGCGGCGTCCACACGAGGGCCGACCGCTGCGCCTTGGTGACGGAGCTGCGGTAGGAGAGCTCGTCGACGGTGCCGGGGTTGGCGGAGTCGGCCATGTAGGCGACGTCAGGACCGGGCACGAAGAACGTGTTCCAGTTCGGTTGCGAGGTGACGGTCTGGCCGGCGTCCGGGTTGCGGAAGGAGATCTTGGTCCGGTCCGCCATCGTGGCCGTGTACTGGTAGTAGTACAGGCCCGGGGGCACCGGCCCCCACATCGTCTGGTAGTTGGAGCCGCTCGGGTCCATCGCGACGGCGGACCACGTGCCCGCCGGACCGATGTTGCCCTCGAGCTCCACGGTCGTCGGGGTGCCGCCGATGATGCCCTGCACCTCGGCCTGGTCGGCGGTGAACCGGTAGTAGCCCTCCGGCGTGGTGGTGACCCAGTCGTCCGGCGCGGGTGGTGTCGTCGGTACCGGCGACGCGGTGGGCGCCGGTCCGGGTGGAGCTGGTGGTGCGGGCGGAGCGCCCGCCGCCGGCTGCGCCGCGATCACCGACCCCAGCGCGAGCGCGGCGCCTGCCAGCAGGGCCGTCGTCCGGCGCCCGGCCACTCCGCGACCTGGTCGCACAGCACGAGTCATCGCCATCGATTCCTCCTTGTCGTCGGCTGGCCGGCCGCACCCCCGCGCGACCGCCCGAGCCCTCCCCCCAGGAGAGCTGCTCTCCCCGGTGTGAATCCCCCCGCACCCCTTCTGCAACGTCGTAGACGGTCTCCGTTCTACAACGTCGTAGAACGCGGGATGCGGCCAATCGTGTCCTGCGCACCCGATGCCGTCAAGACACCGGTTCGCTCGGTTTTGCCTGGTAGCGCTCCCGCCCGCACGCCGTGCGAGGCCGTTCGAAGTTCTCCGCCGCCGACGCCGCGGCCCCCGCCGTCCCTCGGCGCGCAGCTAGCGTCGCGCCCAGCCCGCGGCAGGTCGCCCGCTCCGGCCCCCGCGGGCGCCGACGCCACCTGCCGGGACCACCGAGAGGAGCTCCGATGTTCAAGACCGAGGCCGCCAAGACGCCGTCCGGCAACTACAACGTGAAGGCCACCTGCTCCGCCGGGCACACAGTCTTCAAGGACGCGTTCCACCTCAACGACCCGTACAAGTGCCCCTACTGCGGGCGCGACGTCTACTGACGTCTACGGCGTCCCGGGCGTCGCCGGCGCCCCGGGCGCCAGGTGCGGAACGAGGTCCGCGAGCGCGTACGGCAGCGCGAGCCGGGCCGTGGTCCACGTGTGGCCCTGGCCCGGCTCCACCCGCGACACGACGTCCTGCCCGGCCCGCTCGAGCATCGCGACGAGGCGCGTGGACTCGCGGCCGCTGATGGTGCCCCGCGCCGCACCCGGGATGTCGACGAAGACGTGCACGGGGTCCGGGAACGTCATCGTCGGCAGGTAGCGGCTCGCATCGTGCTGCTCCCACTGCGCACGCGTGGCAAGCATCGAGCGCCCGCCCGAGCCTGGCTCGGTGTACGGCTCGATCGCGGCGATCGCCGAGAACACGTCCTGGTGGCGCAGCCCGAGGTCGACCGCGCAGAAGCCGCCGGACGACATGCCGCCGACGGCGCGACCGGAGCGGTCGGCCACGGTCGCGTAGTGCGCGTCCACGTACGGCACGACGACGTGGAGCAGGTAGGTCTCCACCTGCGGGCCGCCCCGGGTCGAGTCGAGGCACTCGGTGTCCGTGTCGTGCGTGCCGTCCAGGTCAGGCGCCACGACGACGAGGGGCTGGATGCTGCCCGCCCCGATGAGCGCGTCGAGCGTGTGCGCGGCGTCGCCGCCCGCGAACCAGTCGGCCGGCGTGCCCGGCGAGCCGTGCATGAGGTACATCACCGGGTAGCGGTGGTGCGCAGGGTCGTAGCCGGGCGGCGTGTAGACCCACATCGGGTCGTTCTGCACGCCGAGGGCCGCCGGTGCGTCGAGCGCGACGGTGGTGACCGCGCCGGCCGCACCGCCGCCGTCGGACCGGGCGGCGTGGCCGGAGTGCTCCAGCGGCGACGTGCCGATGCCCTGGCCGGCGAGCCAGGTCCGCACGGCCGCGACGTCCGGGAGGTAGCCGGCGTAGGCGTTGACCCCGATGGCGACGCCGAGCACGAGGCTCAGCGTGGCCGCGGGCCACAGGGTCCACGGCCAGCGCCCCCGGCGCCCGCGACGCCGCGCGGCACGGCGCAGCACCACCGCCGCCACCCCGAGGGCGACGGCCAGCACCCCGAGCGCGACGGCGACCGGCATGGCGGCGACCCAGGTCCCGTGCAGCGACGTCAGACCAGGCGGCACGACCGGTGCGGGGCTCGTCACGGGCCGACGCTAGGCAGCCGTTCCCCAGCAGGCGCTTAGCAGATCCTGAGAGGACGCTCAGCGCCCGCTCAGCCGGCCCGGCCACAGTCGCCCACGTGGGACGCGAGACCTCCCGGGACCTGAGCCAGCTGCCCGCCGGTATCCGGGCGCACCGCCGGCGCGTCCGCGCGCGCGCCCTCACCGCGCGGGTCGTGGGCGGCCTCGGCGTCGTCGGGCTCGCGTCGGCGGTGTACCGCCCGGCGTGGCGGGGCATGCGCCAGGTCGACGAGCTCCTCCCCCTGGTCCCCGGCGACCCGCACCTGCTGTCGCGGACCGCCGCGACCACGATGGTGTGGGCGTCCGTCGGGCTCCTGCTGACGTCCCGCGGCCTGCGCCGCGGGCAGGAGCTCGCCTGGGGCCTGACGCTCGCCCTGCTCGTGGCGTCGACGGCGCTGCACCTGGCGAAGGGGCCCGACG
>JAEWYD010000265.1 GCA_023462275.1 Actinomycetes bacterium | reverse complement strand
GCGCAAGATCAGTGGGCGGAGGCGACCTCCGACGTCGTACCCGCGCCCTGGAGCGCGGCCTCGACGTCCGCGGCCAGCGCCGCACCGGCGTCCGGAGCGCCCCCCGGAGCGGCCGTCCCGGCGCCCTCCGGGGCCTGGCGCCCCGCGACGATCGCGTACGCGGCGCCGACGACGACCGCCCCGCCGACGAGGTTGCCCAGGCCGACCACCGCCATGTTCCGCGCGAAGTCCGCCCACCCGGCGTCGGGCACCCCGGCCAGCACGCCGAGCCAGTACGTCGTCATGTTCGCGACCACGTGCTCGAAGCCGGACGTGATGAACGCCAGCAGGCACCAGAAGACCACCACGAGCCGGGCGACCTCGCTGCGCAGCCGGGCCGCCGCCCAGATCGCCAGGCAGACGAGCATGTTGCAGAGCACCCCGCGCCAGAACAGCTGCCCGCTGGACTCCTCGGCCTTGGCGGCGAGCATGCCGCGCAGCATCTGCCCGGCCGGCGTGCTCGGGCCGAGCAGGCCGGTGCCGTGCACCATCGCGGCGAAGGCGAGGGCGCCCAGCAGGTTCCCGGCGAACGAGAAGAGGAGGGTGCGCGTGGCCGGCACCCAGCCGAGGACGCGGCCGATGACGCCCTGCGTGAGGGTCATCATGTTCGACGTCGCGAGCTCCCCGCCGGCCGTGACGACCAGGGTCAGGGCGACCCCGAAGACGAGGCCCTGGACGAGCTTGGTCCACGGCGAGGCGGCGGCCAGCAGCGGTCCGGCCGCCGACGTCATGAGCACGACGGCGACGCCGATGTAGCTGCCGGCGAGCATGGCCTGCACGGTGTAGGCGACGGGGCGTCGCGTGTAGCCGACCTTGGCCTGGGCGGTGTGGAGCTGGTCGCTCCAGGTCTGCGCGATGGTGAGCACGTTCCAGGGTCGCTGGCGCGCGCGCGGGAATCATGGGACGAAAGCCACGGTTACCGCCGGGGGTACCTGCGCTGAGATGGGCACGGGGGCCCCGTCGTGCCGAAGGAGTGAGGTCCGCGTGCTGCTCGAGCCCATGACCCTGCGGGGCCTGACGGTCCCCAACCGCATCTGGCTCGCGCCGATGTGCCAGTACTCGGCCGCCGACGGCGTGCCCGGCGACTGGCAGCAGGTGCACCTGGGCGCGCGTGCTGCCGGCGGGTTCGGCCTGCTCCTGAGCGAAGCGACCGCCGTCGTCCCCGAGGGCCGCATCACCCCGCAGGACGTGGGCCTGTGGAGCGACGAGCTCGTCGCGCCCTGGCGCCGGCTCACCGAGCTCGTGCACGGGCTCGGCGGGCGGCTCGGCACCCAGCTCGCGCACGCGGGCCGCAAGGCGTCCACCTACCGCCCGTGGTCTCCGGTGCAGGGCAGCGTCCCCGCCGACGACGGCGGCTGGCCCACCGTGGCGCCGTCGGCCGTCGCGTTCCCCGGCTACGCCGAGCCGGCCGCGCTCGACGCGGCGGGTCTGACGCGCGTCGTCGAGGGGTTCGCGGACGCCGCGCGCCGCGCGCACGAGGCGGGCCTCGACGTCGTCGAGGTGCACGCCGCCCACGGCTACCTGCTGCACCAGTTCCTCTCGCCGCTGTCGAACCACCGCGAGGACGCCTACGGCGGCTCGCTCGAGAACCGGGCGCGACTGCTGACGGAGGTCGTCGCGGCGGTGCGCACCCAGTGGCCCGCCGAGAAGCCGCTGCTCGTGCGCGTCTCTGCCACCGACTGGACGGACGGCGGACTGACCCCCGAGGACGTGGCGACGGTCGCCGGCTGGCTCGGCCCGCTCGGGGTGGACCTCGTGGACGTGTCCAGCGGCGGCCTCGTGCCCGCGCCGGTGCCCGTCGGCCCCGGCTACCAGGTGCCGCTCGCCCGCGCCGTGCGCGCCGGCTCCGGCCTGCCCGTCTCCGCCGTCGGCCTGATCTCGTCCGGGGCGCAGGCGGAGCTCGCGCTGGTGGACGGCGCCGCGGACGCCGTGATGATCGGCCGCCCCGCGCTGCTCGACCCCATGTGGCCGCTGCGCGCCGCGCACGAGCTCGGCCGCGGCTCCGACGGTGCCGTCGCCCTCCCGGCGCAGTACCAGCGGGGGCTGTGGCGCTGAGCTAGCCCTGCCCGGCCCGGGCGGCGCGCTCGACCGCGGCCGCGACCCGGGTGGTCACCTCGGGGTGGAACACGCTCGGCACGATGTAGGTCGGGTTGAGCTCCTCGGGCGTGACGACGTCCGCGAGCGCGTGCGCGGCGGCGAGCAGCAGCTCCGTCGTCACGCGGTGCGACTGCGCGTCCAGCAGGCCGCGGAAGACGCCGGGGAAGGCCAGCACGTTGTTGATCTGGTTGGCGAAGTCGGACCGGCCCGTGCCGACGACGGCCGCGTGCCGCGCGGCGTCGTCGGGGTCCACCTCGGGCCGGGGGTTGGCGAGGGCGAACACGATCGCCTCGGGCGCCATGGTGGCGATGTCGTCGCCGGTGAGGATGTCCGGCGCGGAGAGGCCGATGAGCACGTCGGCGCCGACGAGCGCGTCGCGCAGGGTGCCCGTGAGGCCGCGCGGGTTGGTCGCCTCGGCGCACCACTGCAGCGACGGGTCCAGCCCCGGGCGGCCGGCGTGCACGACGCCGTCGACGTCGGTCGCGACGACGTCCCGCGCGCCCGCGGCCAGGAGCAGGCGCAGCACCGCCGAGCCCGCCGCCCCCGCACCGGACAGGACGACGCGCACGTCGGGCAGCGCCTTGCCGACGACGGTGAGCGCGTTCCGCAGCGCCGCGAGCACGACGATCGCGGTGCCGTGCTGGTCGTCGTGGAACACCGGGATGTCGAGGCGCTCGCGCAGGCGCCGCTCGACCTCGAAGCACCGCGGCGCCGAGATGTCCTCGAGGTTGATGCCCGCGAAGACGGGGGCGATCGCGCAGACGGTGTCGACGATGCGGTCGACGTCGGTCGTGTCCAGGGCGATCGGGAAGGCGTCGATCCCCGCGAACCGCTTGAAGAGCGCCGCCTTGCCCTCCATGACGGGCAGTGCCGCCAGCGGCCCGATGTCGCCCAGCCCCAGCACCGCGGTGCCGTCGGTGACGACCGCGATGGTGTTCCGCTTGATCGTGAGGTTGCGCGCGTCCTCGGGGTGCGCGGCGATCGCCTCGCAGACCCGCGCGACGCCCGGCGTGTAGACCATCGAGAGGTCGTCGCGGTTGCGGATGGGCACCTTCGACTCGATCGAGAGCTTGCCGCCCAGGTGCACGAGGAAGGTGCGGTCGCTCACCCGCTCGACGACGACGCCGTCCAGGCCGCGCAGGGCGGCGACGATCTCGCCCGCGTGCTCCTCGCCGCTGGTGGCGCAGGTGACGTCGACACCGATGCGCTCGTGGCCCGAGGTCGTGACGTCGAGGGCCGTGACGATCCCCCCGGCGAGCTCGATCGCCGTCGTGAGCTCGCTCACGGCCGTGGGGCGCGCGCGGACCTGCAGCCGGACGGTGATGGACGACGACACGCTCGGGGCGGGGGCCATCGCCCCATTGTGGGGGCTGCCCCCGCCCGCGGCACGGCTGCCGTGCACCGTCTGTCCGGATTGCCCCCCGGGGTATGTGATCACGGCCCGTCATGCCTACCCTGGCGCCGTGCCGCACCCCCTGGAGCCCCTGATGCCGGAGGTGGCCGACGCCGTCGTCGAGGCCCGCCGTGCCTGCGACGCCGTCGCCCGCCGCGCCCTGCCGGCAGCCCTGCCGACCCTGCGCGCCGAGGC
>JAEWYD010000264.1 GCA_023462275.1 Actinomycetes bacterium | reverse complement strand
CGCCCGCGCCGCCGTGCGTCAGCTCACTGTCCCGTGCACGTCATCGCCACGGGCCCGGCGGGGGCGCTGCCCGAGCCGATGAAGCCGACCGACGTCGACTGACCCGCCGCGAGGTGGCCGTTCCAGGCGGCCGGCGTCGCCGTCAGGCGCGTGCCGCTCACCGCGGCCGTGCCGGACCACGACGTGGCGACCGTCGGCGCGGTGGCCAGGTCCCCGGTGGCCGTCCACGAGGACACCCCGCCGTCCCCGGCCGTGACCGTGACGAGGGCCTCGAACCCGCCCGGCCAGCTGTTCTTCACGTCCAGGCTGGCCGTGCACGACGCCGCCGGGTCCTCGCCAGGGTCCTCACCGGGGTCCTCGCCAGGGTCCTCAGGGTCCGGGATCCACCCGGGCTCCGGCTCCTCGCCGCTGACGAGGGTCCCGGACCGGTAGACCGGGATGGCCGAGGTCGCGGCCAGGGTGCTGGTCAGACCCGTGTGCGAGGGGTCGTTGGTCGGGTCCCACGTCGTCTGCCACGCGGAGTTCTGCGCCGCTATCAGGCCGAGCTGCAGCTCGCGCTTGCCGTGGAACGCGATGCCGTCCCACGAGACCTCGACGTAGTAGAGGCCCTCGGCGTCGACCGGGACCGGCCCGGTGACCTTCGCCGCCTGCCCCGACAGCGTCGCGGCCTCGTCGTAGTACACGGCGAGCGAGACGTCGTCGATGGTCTGGCCGTGCGCCTGCAGCTCGCTGATGTCGAAGTAGTACCGCAGCGAGAGGTCGTCCACGGTGGCCGGCGGGTGCGCGGAGGAGTTCGTGATCTCGAACGTCACCTGGGTGCGGGCGGTGGTCTCCTGCTCCAGCTTGGCCCGCACGGTGTAGGCGTGCTCGGCCGGCTCCGGCGTCGGCGTCCACACCTCTGCCTGGCCGCCGTCCCCGAAGTACTCGTCGAGGCCGGCGAGCGCACCGACGAGGCCCGCGTTGTAGTCGATCGCGACCTCGTTGTAGACGTAGTCGGTCGTCTCGTCCTTGTGCGCGTCCGCGAGGTCCGGGCCGCCGACCAGGGCGCCCCAGAGCGTGTGCCGGTGCTCGGCGGGCACGACCATGCTGTTCGTCGTGGAGCCGTGCGCGGCGCGGTGGTGCGGGTGGCTGGCGAACGTGTCGCCGTCGTCCGCGGTGAAGCCGACCAGGTAGGACCGGTGCAGCGGGTTGTCGCCCAACAGGTAGTTCATCTGCGACAGCGCCCACTGCGACAGCGCGACGCCGGTCTGCCGGTTCTGCGTCGCGTCACCCCAGTCCATCCCGGAGTACTTGCGGTACAGGAGCGCCGTCAGCTGCGCGGCGGTGTTGTAGCGGGCCGAGCCCCACGTCGAGATCACGCTGTAGCCGGCGGGTGAGGTGGCGATGTAGGTCGAGTCGCGGGGGTCCCGGTGCGGCACGGCGCCGCCGGTCCAGTACTCGGCGTTCCAGCGGAAGTAGTACCAGTACTTCTGGTTCTCCGAGTCCGGCACCACGCCCTTCGACAACGGCGCGAGCTTGGCGAAGACGCCGCCCCACACCGTGTCCCACGAGTGCACCCAGATGTTCTGCCAGGTGTCGCCCGGGCTGTGGACGATCCGCTTGAGGTAGCCGGTGTAGTTGCCGGCCGAGTCCGTGCCGACGATGTCGTCGAGGTAGGCGCGGTCGCCGGTCGCCTCGTAGAGCCAGACGGCGGCCCACGCCATCTCGTCGTCGTCGTAGCTGGACGGGTAGAAGCCGTCGCCGTTGCCGACGCCCCGGTTCTCGACCGCGAAGTCGTACAGCGCCCGCGCCGTGTCGAGGCAGGTCGCCGAGTAGGCGGGGTCGGAGTCGGCGGTGTCCAGGGCGATGGTGGTGAGCGCCGCCGCGGCCCCGGCCGCCTGGTCGCTGGCCGGGGCGCCCTCGAACGCGAAGGTCGCCGGGCGCGGGTACTTCGCCGGGTCCTGCAGCTCGGGCGGTCCCCAGTAGGTGTGGTCGACGCCGCCGCGGCCGACCATGTAGCTGAACGCGACGACGTCGCCGTCCGCGTCGCGGAAGGTCGAGCGCAGGAAGTAGTCGCCGAACCAGCGCAGGTGGGTCAGCACGGCGTCCTCGGCGCCGGCGCGCGCGTAGGCGTCGCCGAACTCGTGCAGGCCCCAGCCGAGCGTCGCGGCCGCGTACGCCTGCGGCAGCCCGAACTTCACGTGGTCGCCCGCGTCGTGGTAGCCGCCGGAGAGGTCGACCGTGCCGTCGCCGTCGGGGTCGAGCACGTCGCGGTGCGCAGCGATGAACGACGCCGGCAGGTTCGTCCCGACGTCGGCCAGGTCGGCGCCGTCGCCGCCGCTGGTCAGCGGGATGGCGGCGTCGGCGAGCTCGGAGTCGCCGCGCCACTCGAGCCGCTGCAGGCCCTCGGAGCGGGCGGGGCCGGACATCTCGGCGTCGTAGAAGTACAGCGACATCTGCAGCGCCTGGGCGAGGTCCCCGTACGGGTCGTCCGTGAGGTCCGGGGCGGCAGTGGTGGCCGCCGTGGCCGGTGCCGGCGCGACGCCCGCGGCGAGCGAGAGCGTGAGCGCGCCGACCACGCCGAGGACGGCCGACCGTGACGGGCGGCGGTCCCGGACGGGCGGGTCCGGCGGGTTGGGCGGGGCGGGGCGGGGCTGGTGCATGGCTCCTCTTTCGGGAAGGGCGAACGCGTGCGGATCGGTGTCGCCGACCGCACTCGAACGTTCTCCCGCCCGCCGCGCGGGTCAATCGCCTAATCGCTTTGCCGCATTCCTGGGAAGTGCGCCAAACATTTCCCGAGAACTGCCGGGAGAATTAGAGAATGGCCCCGGTGGCAGGCGGACGAGCGCCTGCCACCGGGGCCGGTGACTGCCGTCAGGAGCAGGCCACCCCGCCGAGCGTCACCGCGCTCGGGGCCGGGCTCGACGAGCCCGAGGCGACGAAGCCCACGGTCGCCGAGGCGCCCGCTGCCAGCGACGTCGCATGACTGGGCGCGGCCACCGTGACCGTGCTGCCCGACTGCGAGAAGGTTCCGTTCCAGCCGTTGGCGATCTTCACGCCGTCGGGCACTGTGAAGCGCAGCTGCCACGGGTTGACGGCGGTCGTCGCCTTGTTCGTGACCGTCACCGAGCCCTGGTAGCCGCCCGGCCAGCTGTTCACGATCGTCACCGCTGCGGTGCACGAGCCGGTGCCCGTCCCCGTGCCGGGGTCGGTGCCCGGGTCAGTACCGGGGTCCGTGCCCGGGTCGGTACCGGGGTCGGTGCCGACCGTCGCCACCGGCGGGATGAGCGCCGGCTTGAGGATCGAGTACTTCTGCTGGTTGACCGTCGACCAGTCGTCGCCCACGAGGCCGCCGGTGTCACCGGAGTTCGGGTTCCAGGCCCAGTAGGTGAACGACATGCCGTTGGTGCTGATGTAGCTGACCAGGGCCTTCAGCCACGAGACGTCGCGCGGGTCCTGCAGCGTGCTGCCGAACTCGCCGATGAGCACCGGCGCGATGTTCTCCTTGTCGATGAAGCCCCAGTAGTGGTCCCACACGTCCGGCAGGTTGGCCGGGAAGGTCGGGTTCGCCGTCGTGTCGAACCAGGCCTGGTGGTCGTAGACCGAGATGCCGTAGTCGTGCGCGGAGTACACGAGCTTGTTCGGCGTGGTCAGCTTCACGGGGTGGTCGCGGACGCCGGCGAGGTTGCCGCCCCACCAGCTGCACGCCGTCGGGTCGTCCGGGATGGAGTCCCACGTGTTCGCGGTGCCGCCGCTGAGGCAGCTGACGCCCTCGACGATGACGAGCCAGTTCGCGTTGACGGCGTGGATGGCGTTGCCCATGCGCTGGGCGGCGAGCTGCCAGTCGCGCGCGACGTCGCCGCAGCCCCAGCACGCGCCCGTCGAGTTGGGCTCGGTGCCCTCGGCGTGCGGCTCGTTGAAGAGGTCGGCGCCGATGACGGTCGGGTTGCCGGCGTAGCGCTTCGCCAGCATCTGCCAGTCGGCGATGATCGAGGCCTCGGAGACCGTGCTCGTGTACCAGAGGGGCGTCTGGCCGGCGGCCGACGGGCGGTGGCGGTCGAGGATGACCCGCATGCCGAGCTGACCGGCGCGCGCGATCACCTTGTCGAGGATCTCGAGGGGGCTGAGGCCCACGAGGTCGGGGTTGGTGTTGTCGTTGATCCCGGTCGCCTTGGCGCCGGAGCGCAGGGCGTCGCCGGCGTAGGGGATGCGCAGCGTGTTGAAGCCGAGCTGGGCCATGTGGTCCAGCTGGTCCTTCCACGTGACCCCGGACCAGAGGCCGTGGAAGGTCTTGTTGTCCGTCTCCATGCCGAACCAGTTGATGCCGGTGAGCCGGACCTCGGCGCCGGTCGAGTCGACGATCCGGCTGCCGTCGGTGTGCAGGTAGCCGGTGCCGGTGCCCTGGGCGACGGCGGCCGCCGCGGGGCCGGCCGGGCCGGTCGCGAGGGCCGCCGCCGCGAGGGCGACACCGGCCAGCACCGCGGACACGCGGCCGACGAGGCCGCGCCTTGCTCTGTTCATGACCACTCCTCACCGTGCGGGCGCTGATACCCGCACGGTGAGCCATGCAAGCCGCCGCAGCCCCGGCAGGTCGCGACCCGAAACGTGTAAGGCACCGCGCGATCGCGTACAACGTTCGCCGAGCGTCCGCCGTTCATACGGGTGAGCGAGCGCGGGCAGAGGCCGCGTGAGCCCGGGAGCGGGAGAGTCCCGTGCCGGACGGGACCCCGGCGGGGCACCGAGGGGGAACCATGAGAGCCCTGATCGCAACGTGCATCGCCGTCGCACTGCTCGCGACGGGCGCCGCGGCAACGGCGGCCGTCCCTGCCCAGCCCGCGGGCGCCGCCAGCGTTGTCGGGGTGGCGCAGGGCGGCGTCCGCCTCGCGCCCATCGACTTCACCGACGTGAACGCGGGCGACCCGTTCTACGAGGAGATCCAGTGGCTGTCCGACCAGGGCATCACCACCGGCTACCCGGACGGCACCTTCCGTCCGCTCGGCCTGGTGACGCGCGAGGCGATGGCGGCCTTCCTCTACCGCTACATGGTGGCCGACACCATCCCCGCCTGCACCGGGACCACCCGCGCCTTCACCGACGTGCCCGCGGGGCACCCGTTCTGCGGCGCGATCGAGTGGATGAAGACCGAGGGCATCAGCACCGGCTGGGACGACGGGACGTTCCGGCCCGGCCAGCCCGTGAGCCGCGAGGCCACGGCGGCGTTCCTGTACCGGATGCTCAACGACCCGCCGACGATCCCCGCCTGCACGGGGACGGACCGCGTCTTCACCGACGTGCCTGTCGGGCACCCGTTCTGCGGCGCGATCGAGTGGATGGCGACGCAGAACATCAGCAACGGCTGGCCGGACGGCACCTTCCGCCCGGGCCTGTCGATCGAGCGTCAGGCGATGGCGGCGTTCCTGTACCGCCTCCCGGTCTGAGCGGGTCGCCGGCTCCCGCGCGCAGGTCGCCCGGGCGCCAGGCATCCTGAGGTGACGGCCCACCAGAGGAGGGCCCCGGTCCCGCGAGGACCGGCGCCCTCCGTCCTGCCTGGCCGACGTCGTACCGCCCCTCCGGCCGACGTCGTACCGTCGTGCCGTGGCGATGACGACGGCGGAGCTCCAGACGGAGGTCGGGACGCGGTTCGCGCGGCTCGGCCTGCCGTCCTGGCCGGACCCGCACCCCGACCGCTCGCCGCGCGAGGACGAGTACTCGCGCGTCACCGACCCGGCGCGCTACGGCGTCGTGCACGCGCGCGGGCGTGTGTGGGCGCAGGTGCTCGCCGACCTCACCGCGGCGCGGGTCGAGGAGCTGCCGGCCGCGGTGCCCGACGCCGCGGGGCGCGTCGGGTACGACCGCGCGGTGCGGGTGGTGCCGCCGAGGGTCGAGGGTCTCCCGTTGCTGCTGCTCGAGCGGGACGTGCGGGACGCCGCGTACGAGGCGCCGCTCGCGGTGCTGGAGATCGCGGTGGCCCGGCCCGAGGTCGTCGTCGAGCGCTGGCCGGACTGCGGCTGCGACGCGTGCGACACCGGGTCGGCGGACCTCCTCGACGCCGTCGACCGCACCATCGTCGCGGTGGTGGGCGGGCCGTTCGTCGTGCTCCAGGCGCATCGGTGGCAGGCGAGCTGGCATCCCGACGGCGGGAGCTGCGGCGGCGAGCCGCCGGTGCCGGACTTCCACGAGATGATGGGCATCTGCCGCCGCCTTGCCGACGGTCGACCCGTCGAGGTGCCGTTGGGCGCGGAGGCGTTCGTCGGGCAGTCCTGGCTCGGCTGACGAGGTGCCCCTGCCAAGGGGTCAGAGCGTGCGGGCGGTGGCTGCGACGGCCGCGACGGCGTCGGGCAGCGTCTGCGCGTCGGGGTCCGCGACCCACGCGGTGAGCGCCACGCGCCAGACGCCGAGGGCGGTCTCGGCCGCGAGGCGGGCGTGCACCGCGGGCGTGCCGCTCCCGGCCAGGGCGTCCGCGACGGCGTCGACGAGCTGGCGCTGTCGGACGAGGTCGCGGCCGGCGAGAGCGGGCACCGTCGGCACGACGCGAGACATCAGCAGCGCGCGCTCCGGCTCCTCGCCGGCCACGCGTGCGAGCTCGGCCACCGCCACGAG
>JAEWYD010000263.1 GCA_023462275.1 Actinomycetes bacterium | reverse complement strand
AGCTGGGGCCGCTGGTGCTGGCCGCGGTGGTGGCCGGCTCCCTGGCCGGCGTGGCCGCCGTCGTGCTGCTCGGGCCCGCCCTGGGCCTGGACGCGCTCGCAGGCGGCGTCAGCATCCCGCCCATGGCCGTGAGCCCGGTCGCACCGGTCGCCGTGGCCGCGGGCGGCGTGGTGCTGCTCCTCCTGGCGGTGCTGGCCGAGGTGGCCGCGCACCGGAACGACCGCTTGAACGACGTCCTACGAGTGGGGGAGTCGGTGGCATGACGACGACGCACGCCGAGTACGGCCAGGACGCGCTGATCGTCTGCGACAACCTGGTGCGGATCTACCAGGTGGAGCAGATCGAGGTGCAGGCGCTGCAGGGCCTGGACCTGCTCATCGCGCCGGGCGACATGGTCGCCGTCGTGGGCGCGTCCGGCTCGGGCAAGTCCACGCTCCTCAACATCCTCTCCGGTCTGGACGTCGCCACGGCCGGGCGCGCCGTCGTCGCCGGCTGGGACCTGCTGCGCATGACGACGGCCGACCGGCTCGCGTACCGGCGCTCCGTCGTCGGCTTCATCTGGCAGCAGACGGCACGCAACCTCCTGCCGTACCTGACGGCGACCGAGAACGTGATGCTCCCGATGGCGTTCTCGGGGGTGCGGTCGCGCACCCGACGGCGACGGGCGCGCGACCTGCTCGGGGCGCTCGGCGTCGGCGAGCTCGCCGACCGCCGGCCCGACACCCTCTCCGGCGGCCAGCAGCAGCGGGTGGCCATCGCCGTGGCGCTGGCGAACTCCCCGCAGGTGCTGTTCGCCGACGAGCCGACGGGCGAGCTCGACTCCGCCACGGGCGAGGAGGTGTTCGCCGCCCTGCGCGCCGCCAACACCCAGCTCGGCACGACCGTCGTCGTCGTCACCCACGACGCCCAGGTGCACACGCAGGTGCGGCGGACCGTCGCGATCCGGGACGGCCGCACGTCGTCGGAGGTCGTGCGGCACACCGAGGTCGACGAGTTCGGCGAGTCGTCCGTCATCGCCCGCGAGTACGCGGTCCTGGACCGGGCCGGGCGCCTGCAGCTGCCGAAGGACTACCGCGCCGCCCTCGGCATGCGCGACCGCGTCGAGCTGCAGCTGGAGAGCGACCACGTGGCGGTCCGGCCCGACACAGGTCCCGGGCGGCACGACGACGGGCACCGCGGACGGCGGTCCGGACGGGAGGAGGGGCGATGAGCGGCGAGCTGACCGCGGAGCCGCGCGTGGCGGGCCAGGCGGCCGACGGCGGTCGCGCCGTCGTCGTGTCCGGGCTCAGCCGGGTGTTCCGCACGTCCGCGGGCGAGGTGCACGCGCTGCGCGACGTGTCGTTCACGGTGGACCGCGGCGCGCTGGTGGCGCTGGCGGGGCGCTCCGGCGCCGGCAAGACGACGCTGCTGAACTGCGTCGGCGGCCTGGACACACCGACCACCGGCACGGTCGTCGTCGACGGCGTCGACGTCGGGGCGCTCGACGAGCAGGGCCGCACGGACCTGCGCCGGGACCGGCTGGCGTTCGTCTTCCAGACGTTCGGCCTGGTGCCCATGCTCTCGGCGACCGAGAACGTCGGCCTGCCCCTGCGGCTGCGCCGGACGCCGCCCGCCGAGCGCGAGGCGCGCGTCGCGGAGCTCCTCGAGCTCGTCGGCCTCACCGCCCACGCCGCCCAGCGGCCGGCGGAGCTCTCCGGGGGCCAGCAGCAGCGGGTCGCGATCGCCCGCGCGCTGGCCAACTCCCCGCGGCTCCTGGTCGCGGACGAGCCGACCGGTCAGCTGGACGCCGAGACGGGTGCGTCGATCATGGCGCTGCTGCGCGAGGTCGTCCGCTCCGAGGGCATGACGGCGATCATCTCCACCCACGACCCGTCGCTCATGGCGATGGCCGACCGGGTGCTCGAGCTCGCGGACGGCCGCCTGGTCAGCGGGGGGGACTGACCGTCAGCGCGGCTGGCGGACGACGTGCCGCCGGCTCCACAGGCACTGGCTCAGCTGCGGCCGCTCCTTGGCCTCCGCGCAGCGGACGGAGACTCGGGATGAACGCCCCTCGGGACAGAACACGCGTCCGGGCTGGGGGGAATGGGCGCGGGGGCACCCGCCCCGAGGGGCGCTCATCGTCCGACCATCACGGAGCGGATCAGCTCCGTGACGTCGCTCTCGGTGCCGACGCGCGACTCGCGGCGCGCCTGCATCCACACGTGCGGGTTGCGGATGTCCCCGTCGGCGCGCTCGATGACGAACTCGCCGGGCTCGTCGGCCGGGGACACGTGCCAGGTCGCGGGGATGCCGGAGGTCGGGTCCTCACCGTGGAGCGAGATCGCAGGGCGGAGGGCACCGGGCCGGTCCCAGGCTGCCGACGTGGTGTGCGTCGTGGTCGTACGCGGGGGGAGCGCCGTCTGGGTCACCGAGCCACCTCCTGCCGTCGTCTCGTCACGTCCGCCGCCGGCATCCCCGGCGCCTTCGTGGTGTGAGACGGGGCAGGCCGGGCGCTGTGACGCGAGACGGGCGTATCGGTGCGGCTTTCACCCGCTCCGTGACCCAGGCCACACGCGGGCCCGGCGCGGCCGACGTCAGGCCGTGGCGAACGCCGCCAGGCCGAACGCGACCGAGCGGTCGAAGAGGAGCTCGCGCTCCTCCGCCGACAGCGAGGCGTCCTTGAACAGGAGGTCGCTGATGGTGCAGATGGCCAGGGCCTGCTTGCCGTGCTGGTCGGCGACGGCGTAGAGCCCGGCCGCCTCCATCTCCACCGCGAGGGTGCCGTGCTTGACCATGGCCTCCATGGTCGCGGGGCGGTCCGCGTAGAACACGTCGGACGAGAAGACGGTGCCCACGTACACGTGACCGTTCTTGCGCCGACGACGCCGGCCCGTCGCTGCCTCCTCCGGGCGGCTGGTGCGGCCGTGCCCGACGCCAGCGGCCGTCGCGGCGGCCGCGGTGAGCGCGAACGACGCCGTGTGGCTGTAGTGGATGCCGGGGATGCGGTTGGCGCTCACGTCGGAGTCCGTGTGCGCGGCGTGGGCGATGACGACGTCGCCCACCTCGAGCTGGGGGGCCATGCCGCCCGCCGTGCCGATGCGGATGATCCGCTCGACGCCGAAGAACCGGAACAGCTCGGTGGCGTAGATGCTGATCGAGGGGATGCCCATGCCGGAGGCCAGGACGGAGACGGGCCGGCCGTCGAAGCTGCCCGTGTACCCGACGATGCCGCGGACCTCGGTGACGAGCCGTGCGTCCTCGAGCACCGTCTCGGCGATGCGCTGCGCGCGGCGGGGGTCGCCGGGCATGAGGACGTCGGGTGCGAAGTCGCCGGGCTCGGCGCCGATGTGCGGAGTGGCCATGGCGGCCAATCTATCGCCCGGGTGTGCGCGTTCCGTGAGGGCGCCTCGGGGATCGTGGGAGTGCCGCGCTCAGCGCGCCGCCGCGGCCACCGTGGCGAGATCCAGGTCGACGCCCTCGGCCCGGAGCACCACGACGTCGTCGCGCACGCCGACCTCGGTGAGCGACATGCCGGGGGGCAGGTCGTCGACGGCGAACCGCAGGCCCTGCAGGAGGTCCGTGACGTCGGCGGGCAGCTCGTCGGCCGACACGCCCACGCCCGCGAGCGTGAACCCCACCACGTCCACCTCGACCTCGCGTCCGTCCGGGCGCGGGTCCAGGACGACGTCGAGGGGCAACCCGAGCACCGTCGTCGTCGCGACCAGCTCGCCGCGCCGGATCTCCAGGTCCAGGCCGGCGTCGACGACGGCCTCGAGGTCGTCCGGCGTGGCCCGGCCCGTCATGACCGCCCGGGCCGCGGGGTAGGGCGCGTCGGTGCCGACGTCCGTGAGGTCCACCTCGACGTCCTCGAGGTGGAGGCCGCCCAGCACCGCCTCCGGCGCCGTGACGCGGACGCTGCGGAGCGAGCCCGCCGACACCTGGGTGAGGAACGGGAACCCGGCGACGCTCACGTGCGGCTCGCCGACGACGCCGGGGATCGCCGTGAGGTTGGCGGCGATCTCGTCCTCGGTGCGGGAGCGGGCGATCGTGTCCGCGGCGACCAGCGCGCCCGCCACCAGGGCGAGCACGAGCACGGTGCGGACGAGGCGGCGCATGGGGGCACCCTATGCAGCGGCCACGTCGGCGTCGCGCCGTGCCCGCCGCGGCCGCCTCCTCTTCCCGGGGTCGCGCCGCCGTCCTACGCTGGTGGTGAGCGAGCGAGGCACGCCATGGTCATCGAGGCCCTTTTCTGGATCCTGCTTCCCGGGCTCGTCTACGGCCTCCTCGCCACGCTGCTCCCCGACCCCGGCCCGCCCCCGTGGTGGCGGCGCGCCGCACGCCGGCTGAGCGCGGCCTGGGGGCGCCACCGCGATCGGCGCGACGAGCGCCGCGCGTCCCGGCGTACCGCTCGCGGGCGGCCGCCCCGCCCCACGGAGCCGGACCCGTTCGAGGCGCTCGCGCTGCAGATGCGCCTGTCCGCCGTGGCGGCCCAGCTGCACCAGCTGGAGACCGACCCGCGGACGTTCGGCCTCGGGCGCCGCATGGAGGCGACGCTCGCCGCGTACGACGACCTGCTCGACCAGGCGCGGCTCATGGCCGGCGTCGCGAACGCCCCGGTCATCCCGACGCCGGGGCTCCGGCGCCGCAGCGAGCCAGAGCGCCTCGCCGACGAGCTGGAGCTCGCCGAGCACGGCTGGCTGTGGTGACGGGGCGTGACGGGAGCGGGGCGGTCCCCGGTCAGGCGCGCACGCTGAGCGTGCTGCTCCCGTCACCGGCGCGGCGCACCTCGATGCGCTCGGCGATGGACTGCTTCATGGCGTCGACGTGCGACACGACGCCGACCACGCGACCGGCGTCGCGGAGCCGACCCAGCTCGGCCAGCACGACGTCGAGCGTGTCCCCGTCCAGGGAGCCGAAGCCCTCGTCGACGAACAGCGTGCCGAGGTCCGTGCCGCCGGCCTCGGCCGTGACGACGTCGGCGAGGCCGAGCGCCAGGCAGAGCGCGAAGTAGAACGTCTCCCCGCCGGAGAGGGTGGCAGGGTCGCGCTCGCGCTCGGTGTGGTGGTCGACCACCTTGAGCGCCAGGCCCAGCTTGCGGGCGCCCCCACGCTCCTTCTCCTCGCTGCGCACGAGCTCGTACCTGCCCGAGGACATCGTGGTGAGGCGGCCGTTCGCGGCGGCGACGACCTCCTCGAACCGGCGCGCCAGCACGTAGGTGCCGAGCGAGAGCTGCCGCGCGTTGTCCCCGCCGTTCGCCGCGACGACGTTGGCCATGCGCACCACGGGACCGGCTGCCTCCCGCCCGGCGACGAGCGCCGCGCCGGCCCGGGTCACGGCGGCGCCCTCCCGCGCCGACCCCGATGCCC
>JAEWYD010000262.1 GCA_023462275.1 Actinomycetes bacterium | reverse complement strand
GCCCTGAGCGGGCGGCCCGCTGCGCAGCCCTGGGCGCCGACGTGGCCGTCGACCACCGGTCGGCGGACTTCGTGGCCGCGGTCCGGGACGCGACCGACGGCCGGGGCGCGGACGTGGTCCTCGACGTCGTCGGCGGCCCGTACCTGGGCCGCAACGTGGCGACGCTGGCCACCGGCGGCCGACTCGTCGTCATCGGCCTGCAGCAGGGGCGGCGGGGCGAGCTCGACCTCGCCGCGCTCATGGCGGTCCGCGGGAGCGTGCACGCGGCGACCCTGCGCGCGCGGCCGCCGGCCGAGAAGGCCGCGCTCCTCGCCGACGTCGCCGCGCACGTGTGGCCCATGGTCGAAGACGGCCGGCTGCGCCCGGTCGTCCAGGAGCGGGTGCCGTTCGAGGAGGCCGCGCGGGCGCACGCCCTCCTCGAGGCCGGCGAGGTGTTCGGCAAGCTCGTGCTCGTGCCCTGACGCGAACGGCCGGAACGGCCGGCGCGGGCGGCGGGCGGCTACCGGAGCAGGCCGGCCGCCAGGGCGGGGGCCAGCACGGGCGCCAGCGGGAGGCGCGGCACGAGCGTCGCCTGGAGGGCGTGGTAGACGTCGGGCTTGCCGCCCCACACCGTGCGCGAGACCGACCCGTCGGGCGCCAGCTCGTGCCACCACGAGCCGCCCTCACGGTCGAGGAAGCGCTCCGCCGCGTGGTCCCACCACGCCCGGTACCACGCCTCGTACCGCGCCTCGCCCGTCGCCTCGTGCAGCGCCGCGGCGGCCGCGATCGCCTCGCAGAGCACCCAGTGCATGCGCTCGCGCACCACCGGCCGCCCGGACCAGTCGACCGTGTAGACGAACCCGGGCGCCCCGTCGGCGCCCCAGCCCTCGCGCACACCGGCGTCGACCAGGGCGGCCGCGTCCGCCAGCAGCCACTCCGGCGTCGGGCGCCCGCGCGCGGCCAGGCCGGCGCGCAGGTGGAGCGCGAGGCGGGCCCACTCCATCCAGTGCCCCACCGTCGCCCCGAAGGGCCGGAAGGGGTGGGCGGGTGTCTCGGCGTTGTAGTCCGGCAGCGGCTGCCACGCCGCGTCGAAGTGCTCGGGGATCCGCCAGTCGTTCGCCCGGGCGAACCCGTGCACCACGCGCTCGGTGATGCGCGCCGCGCGGTCCAGCCACGCGTCGTCGCCGGTGACGTCCGCCGCGGCCAGGTACGCCTCGACCGTGTGCATGTTCGCGTTGACGCCGCGGTACGCCTCCGGGTGGGTGAACGCGCGGTCGAAGGACTCGCGCGACATCCCGGCGTCCTCGTCCCAGAACCGCTCCAGGCTGACGTCGAGGGCCTCCGCCAGGAGGGCGGCCGCGCCCAGGCGGCCGGCCGCCGTCGCGCTCGCCGCGGCGAGGACGACGAACGCGTGCCCGTACGCCGTCTTGTCGGTCGCCGTCGGGCCCTGGGCGCCGACGGCGTCGAACCAGCCGCCGTGCTCGGCGTCCCGGAAGCGCCCGTCCAGGGCCGCGAGGCCGTGGTCGACCAGGGGGCCCGCGCCGGGCCGCCCGAGCAGGGCGCCGAGCGCGAAGCAGTGGGTCATGCGGCACGTCACGTAGAGCTCGACGGGGGCGTCCGGCGGCACGGTCCCGTCCGCCGCCAGCGACCCGAACCCGGCGGGCAGCCGCGAGAGGCGGGCGAAGTCCAGGAGCCGGTCGGCCTCCTGCTCGAGCCAGCGGCCGTGGGCCGCCGAGGTCAGCCAGGTCATCGCACGCGCCTCCCGGGCGGCCCGGCGTCGTCGGCCGGGTCCGCGTCCACGCTAGCCGCGACCTCCCTCCCGCGCAGGACCGGGCCGCGGGGGAGAATGGCGGCCATGAGCGACGAGACCCACCCCGACCAGCGGCCCGCCGACTCCGCCGCGAGCGCCGAGCCCGGCGACGTCGGGGAGGCCTTCATCGGCCAGCCCGCGAAGATCATGCGCATCGGCACGATGATCAAGCAGCTGCTCGACGAGGTACGCAGCGCGCCGCTCGACGACGCCGCCCGCAGCCGGCTGGCGGAGGTGCACGCGCGCTCCCTGCGCGAGCTCGAGGACGGGCTCGCGCCCGAGCTGGTGGCGGAGCTGCAGCGGATCACGCTCCCCTTCACCGAGGACGGCCAGCCCTCGGACGCCGAGCTCCGGATCGCCCAGGCCCAGCTGGTCGGCTGGCTCGAGGGCCTCTTCCACGGCCTGCAGACGGCGCTCGTGGCCCAGCAGATGACGACCCAGGCCCAGCTGGCGCAGATGCGTCGCGCGCTGCCGCCGGGCGTCATCGTGGCGCGGGCGACCGACGAGGACGGCGAGTCCGGCGAGCAGCGGGCGCCCGGCCAGTACCTCTGAGGCGCGGTCAGGCCCCGGCGTCCGGCTCGGCCACCGGCTCGGGGCGGTGCCGGTTGGTCAGGACGATGGCGCCCGAGACGAGCGCCAGGCCCACGAGGTCGAGCGGGTGGGGCCACTGCCGCAGCAGCAGGGCGCCCATCGCGGCCGCCGTCGCGGGCAGCAGCGCGAGCAGCACGGCGAAGGTCGCGGGGGTCACCCGCCGGAGCACGACCTGCTCGACGGCGTACGGGATCACCGACGACAGCACGGCGACCACGACGACGACCGTCATGAGCTGCCACGACCCGAACGCGGGCGCGGCCGTCGGCACGAGCACCGGCGCGAGGACCACCGCGCCCAGCGCCATCGCGGCCGCCAGCCGGCTGACGCCGTCGCCCGTGGTGGCCACGCGCCGCCCGAGCACGATGTAGGCGGCCCAGAGCGCCGCCGCGACACCGATCGCGACCAGCCCGACGACGACGTCCCCCGCGCCGCCGCGCAGGCTCACGC
>JAEWYD010000261.1 GCA_023462275.1 Actinomycetes bacterium | reverse complement strand
GCCATGCCCCAGGCGCCGCCCTCGCTCGCGGTGCGCGCGACGGCGACGGGCGCGTCCACGGCCGCGGCGAGCAGGCGCTGCGCCACACCCGCCGTCCGGAACAGCCCGCCGTGCGCGTAGAGCGTGTCGAGCGCGACGCCCTCAGCCGCGAGGACGCGCATGCCCAGGCTCAGCGTGCCGAACGCCCCGTAGACCTGGGTGCGCACGAAGTTGGCGAGGGTGAGGCGGCTGTCGGGCGTCCGGACCACGAGCGGGCGGCCCTCCGCCAGGCCCGTGATGGGCTCGCCGGCGAGGTAGTTGTACGCGACGAGCCCGCCGCCGTCGGCGTCGCCGGCCAGCGCCTCGGTCAGCAGGGCCGCGAACACGGCGTCGGGCGACGCGGGCGCCCCGAGCGCCGCGGCGAACTGGCCGAAGACCTCGGCCCAGGCGCCCAGCTCGCTCGCCCCGTTGTTGCAGTGCACCATCGCGACGGGGTCGCCGGCCGGCGTCGTGACCACGTCGAGCTCGTGGTGCACGGCGGCCAGCGGCCGCTCGAGCACGACCATGGCGAAGATCGAGGTGCCGACGGAGACGTTGCCGGTGCGGGGCGCGACGGCGTTGGTGGCGACCATGCCCGTGCCGGCGTCGCCCTCGGGCGGGCAGACGAGCGCGCCCGGGCGCAGGCCCCCCGTCGGGTCGAGCAGCGCGGCGCCCTCCGCGGTGAGCCGACCGGCGTCCGCACCGGCGGGGAGGACCTGCGGCAGAAGGTCCCGCACGCGCAGGCCCGGGCGGCGCGCCGCCACGAGCTCGTCGAGCTGCGCCAGCATCCGGGCGTCGTAGTCGCAGGTGGCGGGGTCGATCGGGAACATGCCGGACGCGTCGCCGACGCCGAGCACGCGGCGGCCGGTGAGGCGCCAGTGCACGTAGCCGGCCAGCGTGGTGAGGAACGCGACGTCGGGCACGTGCCGCTCGTCGTCGAGGACCGCCTGGTACAGGTGGGCCACGGACCAGCGCAGGGGGATGTTGAAGCCGAAGAGCGCGCTCAGCTCGGCAGCGGCCGGGCCGGTGGTGGTGTTGCGCCAGGTGCGGAACGGGACGAGCAGCTCGTCGGCCGCGTCGAAGGCCAGGTAGCCGTGCATCATCGCCGAGACGCCGAGCGCGGCGACCGACTCGAGCCGCACGCCGAGGCGCCGGTCGAGGTCCGCCTGCAGGTCGCCGACCGCTGCCGCGAGGCCGGCCCAGACGTCGTCGAGGGAGTACGTCCACATCCGGTCGACGAACTGGTTCTCCCACGCGTGACCGCCGGCCGCGATCGGCGCGCCGTCCGCCGCGATGAGGACGGCCTTGATGCGGGTGGAGCCCAGCTCGATGCCCAGCACCGCCCGGCCGGCGAGCACCTCGGCCCGCGCGCCGGCCACGTCGTCAGTCGTCATCGCAGGCTCCCACGCGTCGTCGCGGTGTCGGTCAGCCGATGTTAACGCTCACATCGCGGCGCCTGTCAACTCCCGCTCGGCCCCGCCACGACGTCCAGACCGGCCTCGAAGATCGCGAAGGTGCGCGCCATCACCTCGGCGAGCGGAGCCTGGTAGCCGGTGCCCTGCCAGTGGTGGAACATGCCGAGCAGACCGCCGACGAACGCGTGCGCGAAGACCTGCACCTCGAGGTCGGCGACCGACCTCCCGAGGCGCTCGGCCAGCACCCGCTCGACGAGCTCGGAGATCGCGTACGTCCCCACGATGGTGGCCTGCTCGAGCGCCGGGCTGGTCAGCGCGAGCCGCAGCCGCCGGATCATGCGCGCCTCGTCGTCGGGCCCGATGCCGGCCACCATGCCGGTGAGCACCCGGCGCAGGCCCTCGAGCGGCACGCGGTCGGCCTCCAGCGCGGCCGCCAGGATCTCCGCCATGTCGGGGTCGTACTCGTCCCACAGGACGATCTGCTCCTTGGTGCCGAAGTAGCGGTAGACGCTGCTGGGCGAGACCTCGGAGGCCTCGGCGATCTCCTCCACCGTCACGTCCTCGAAGCCCCGGGCCTCGAAGAGGTCCAGCGCGACGGACTGGATGCGGTACATCGCCGCCGTCCGCTTCCGTGCGCGCAGGCTGACCTCGGTCACGGCCCCCACGGTAGCAACTCCGCAACTCACTGTCTCTTGACAGTGACTCTCAGACGGAGTTGGCTGTCATCTGACAGTCACTCTCATGTCGAAAGGCCCGTCCATGGAGCACGTGATCCGCACTAGCGGCCTGACCAAGTCCTTCGGCTCCACCGTCGCGCTCGACGGCCTCGACCTGACGGTCGGCCGCGGCGAGGTGCACGCCTTCCTCGGGCCGAACGGCGCCGGCAAGTCCACGACCGTCCGCGTGCTCCTCGGGCTGCTGCGCAAGGACGGCGGCGAGGTCGAGATGCTGGGCAAGGACCCCTGGCGCGACGCCGTCGAGCTGCACCGGCGCCTGGCCTACGTGCCCGGCGACGTGAACCTCTGGCCCAACCTCTCCGGCGGCGAGGCGATCGACCTGCTCGGCGCGCTCCGGGGCTCGCGGGACCTGCGCCGCCGCGACGAGCTGATCGAGCGCTTCCAGCTCGACCCCACCAAGAAGTGCTCGGCGTACTCCAAGGGCAACCGGCAGAAGGTCGCGATCGTCGCGGGCCTGGCCGCCGACGTCGAGCTGTACCTGCTCGACGAGCCCACGTCCGGCTTGGACCCGCTCATGGAGAGCGTCTTCCAGGACGTGGTCCGCGAGATCACGGCCGACGGCGGCACCGTGCTCCTGTCCAGCCACATCCTCGCCGAGGCCGAGGCCCTCTGCGACACCGTGTCGATCATCCGCGCGGGCCGCATCGTGGAGTCCGGCACCCTCGCCGAGCTACGGCACCTCACCCGCACCACGCTGCACGTCACCACCGCGACGCCCGTCGACGGCCTCGACGCGACCCCCGGCGTCCACGACGTGCAGCTGTCCGACGGAGGCCTGACGGCGCGCTTCGAGGTCGAGTCCGACATGCTGGGCGACGTCGTCGTGCACCTCGGGCAGCACGGCATCTGCTCGCTGACGAGCGCCCCGCCGACGCTCGAGGAGCTCTTCCTGCGCCACTACGGCGCGGAGCTGGCGGAGCTGGGCGTGCGGGGCGCCGACGACGGGTCCGCCGACGGGACCGACGACGACGTGTCCGGCCCAGCGGACGACGACCCGCACGCCGCCGCCGAGGAGTTCGCCCGGCGCGTCGGTGCGGAGGTCGTCCGGTGACCAGCGCCCGCCCCCTGGCCGGCACGTGGCGGCTCGTCCGGCTGGCCCTGCGCCGCGACCGCATCGTGCTGCCCGTCTGGATCGTCGCGATCGCGGGCATCGCGTGGGCCGTCATGGCGAGCTACCAGGGCACCCTGCCGACGCTCGCCGACCGGGTCTCGGCCGCCACCTTCGCGGCCGGCAGCCCCATGAACCGGGTGTTCGACGGCCCGGCGTCGGGCACCGACCTGCCCGCCATGGCGCTCGTCGAGGGCTGGAAGGTCCTCGCGGTGCTGACCTCGCTCATGGCGGCGCAGGCCGTCGTCCGGCACACGCGCCAGGACGAGGAGACGGGCCGGGCCGAGCTGCTCGCGTCCGCCGTCGTCGGCCGCCACGCGCGGCTCGTCGCGGCGCTCGTCGTGGCCT
>JAEWYD010000260.1 GCA_023462275.1 Actinomycetes bacterium | reverse complement strand
CGCGGGCCGACGCGTACGCGGGGGCCAGGAGCGTGGCGAGGGGGACGTCCGCGGCGTCGGGGTCGCCGTACCAGGCGTCGCGGTCGGCGAAGGCGAGCGCGGCGACCTCGGCGACGGCGTGCACCTGCTCGGCCGAGCCGGGCGCGGCGGCGGCGATGCCGAGGGCGTCGAGCATGGCCAGCTGCTGCAGGAGGACCGGGCCCTGGCCCCACGGGCCGGTCTTGAGCACGGTGCGGCCGCCGAAGTCGACGGCCACCGGGTCCTCCTCCGTCGCACGCCAGGCCGCCATGTCGGCGCCGGTGAGCAGGCCTGAGTGCGGCGTGCCGGAGGAGTCCAGGAAGGCCCGGCGGGCGAAGGCGTCGACGGCCTCGGCGACGAAACCCTCGTAGAACGCGCGCCGCGCCGCCTCGATCTGCGCCTCGCGATCGCTCCCGGCAGCCTCCGCCTCCGCCACGAGGCGCTCCAGCGTTGCGGCCAGGCCCGGGTTGCGCACGATCGCGAGGGGGGCCGGCACGGTCCCGCCCGGGAGCCAGGTTGCCGCCGACGTCGTCCAGTGCTCCCGGAAGAGGTCGGCGACACGACCGATCGTCGCGGCGGCCTGCGGCACCAGCGGGAAGCCGTCGCGCGCGTAGCCGATGGCGTACCGCGCGACGTCGGCGATCCGCCACGTCCCGTAGCCGGCGAGGAGGTGCAGCCACGCGCCGAACGCGCCCGGCACGACGGCGGCCAGCTGTCCCGTGCCGGGGACCGTGCTCAGGCCGAGGTCGGCGTAGGCGTCGAGCGTGGCGGCCGCCGGCGTCGTGCCCTGTCCGCAGAGGACGAACGTGCGGCCCTGCGCCGTGCGGGCCAGCAGCGGCATGTCGCCGCCCAGGCCGTTGAGGTGCGGCTCGACGACGTGCAGCACCAGGCCGGCTGCGGCCGCCGCGTCGAAGGCGTTGCCGCCGGCCTCGAGCACCGCCATGCCGCTCGCCGACGCCAGCCAGTGGGTCGAGGCCACCATGCCGTGCGTGCCGACGAGCTCGGGTCGGGTCGTGAACAGCGGTGCCTCCCGGGTCGGATCGATGCGCCGACCCTACGTCTCCGACGGCGCTGCACCGAGCCGTCGACCCCCGTCCGCGGGCGGCCGCAGGAGCGCAGTTGGACCGACACGGCCCGGCTCGGGTAGAGTTCCCCGCCGGTACGAAGCCCGGTCTGAGGGATGCCGCAGCTGCTGCGGAGTCGCCTCGACGGCCGGACGGGTTACCCCATGGGGTATGGTGTAATTGGCAGCACGAGTGATTCTGGTTCACTTAGTCTAGGTTCGAGTCCTGGTACCCCAGCGGTTTCGTCGGACGTCCGATGATGCTGTAAAGTCGGGGTCCTGCCTCGGCAGGATGTTCCCAGGCCCCCATCGTCTAGCGGCCTAGGACGCCGCCCTCTCACGGCGGTAGCAGGGGTTCAAATCCCCTTGGGGGTACGTCGAAAGGGCCCGGTCCGCACGGACCGGGCCCTTTCTGCATTCCCGAGGCGACTGCGGCGCAGCGAGCGGGCAGCCCCTGACCCCACGCGCCTGGCGTAACCTCCGGCAGGTGTTCGGCGACGACTACCTGCAGGTCAACCAGAGCAACTGGGACAGCCGGGCGGCGGTGCACGCCGCCGGCTACGGGATCGAGCGGTTGCTGGCGGACCCGTCGCACCTGTCGAGCGTGGTGGCCTTCGACCGCCCACGGCTCGGCGACCTGAGCGGCCTGGACGTCGTCCACCTCCAGTGCCACATCGGCACCGACACCCTCTCCCTTGCCCGGCTCGGCGCGCGCGTCACCGGGGTGGACCTGTCGGGCGCCTCGTTGGAGGAGGCCCGGCGGCTGGCGGAGCGTGCGGGCGCCGCGATCGAGTACGTCCAGTCGGAGGTCTATGCGGCGCCCGAGGTGCTCGGGGGGCGGCGCTTCGACCTCGTGTACACGGGCATTGGGGCGATCTGCTGGCTCCCGAGCATCAGCCGCTGGGCCCGGACCGTCGCGGAGCTGCTGCGGCCCGGCGGCCGCCTCGTCATCCGCGACGCGCACCCGGTGCTCTTGTCCACGATCGCGATGACCGTGGGCGCCGAGCACCCGGACCGAGCGCAGCAGCCGGGAATCACGGGCCCTGGCGGCCCCACGCCGGCGCTCGAGCTGCCCTACTTCGAGCAGCCGGAGCCGCTCGTCTGGGTCGACGAGGGCAGCTACGCCGGCACCGGGACCGTGACGCAGCCGCGCTCGATGGAGTGGAACCACGGCCTCGGCGAGATCGTGACGGCCGTGCTCGACGCCGGCCTCCAGCTCACGTCGCTCACGGAGCACGACAGCGTGCCGTGGGACGCGCTGCCGGGCCTCATGGTGCTCGACGAGGACGCGGGGGAGTACCGCCTGCGGGACCGCCCGGCGCGCCTGCCGGCGACCTTCACCCTCACGGCACGTCACCCCTGAGGCGGTTCCTGGCGGGCGTTGCCCGGCGCAGCTGACGGGCGGATGCTGGTGGCATGGTCGGCCTCGGCCAGCCCGACGACGAGCGGTGGCTGCGGCGGGCCGTCGACCTCGCCGTGGCGAACGTCGCGGAGGGTGGCGGGCCGTTCGGAGCGGTGGTCGTGCGCGGCGGTGTCGAGATCGCCGTCGGCCAGAACCGCGTCACGCGCGACGACGACCCGACGGCGCACGCGGAAGTGGTGGCCATCCGGGCGGCCTGCCGGGCGCTGCGCACCTTCGTGCTTCGGGGCTGCTTCGTCGCCAGCTCGTGCGAGCCATGCCCCCTGTGCCTCGCCGCCATGCTCTGGGCGCGCGTCGACCGGCTCGTCTACGCCGCCGACCGGGACGACGCGGCGCGGGCCGGGTTCGACGACCGCCGGTTCCACGAGCTGCTGCACCTGGATCCCGCGACCTGGCCGACCCCCGTGTACCGGGTCGCGATCCCGGGCGCGACGGAGCCGATGGAGCGTTGGCTCGAGCGCGCCGAGCGCGTCTCGTACTAGCGGCGGCTCACTCCGCCGTGCGGCGGAGCACCTCCGTCAGGCGGTTGGCGGCAGCGACGACGGAGCCGGCGTGCAGGCGGCCGGGCTGGCGCGTGAGGCGCTCGACCGGGCCCGAGATCGACACCGCGGCGACGACGCGGCCCGACGGGCCGCGGACGGGCGCTGAGACGCTCGCCACACCGGCCTCGCGCTCGGCGACCGACTGCGCCCAGCCGCGGCGGCGGACGCCGGACAGGATCGTGGCGGTGAACTTGGCCCCCTGGAGCCCGCGGTGCAGCCGGTCCGGCTCCTCCCACGCGAGCAGCACCTGGGCCGCCGAGCCGGCGTGCATGGTCAGCGTCGCGCCGACGGGGATGGAGTCCCGCAGACCCATCGGCCGCTCGGCGGCGGCGACGCAGATGCGCTGGTCACCCTGCCGGCGGTAGAGCTGGGCGCTCTCGCCGCAGTGGTCGCGCAGGGCCGCCAGCACGGGGTTGGCGGCGGCGAGGAGACGGTCCTCGCCGGCGGCGGTCGACAGCTCCGCGAGGCGCGGCCCGAGGACGAACCGGCCCTGCATGTCGCGGGCGACCAGGCGGTGGTGCTCCAGGGCGACGGCGAGCCGGTGGGCGGTCGGGCGGGCGAGATGGGTGGCGGCCACGAGCTGGGCGAGGGTGGCAGGTCCGGCCTCGAGCGCGCTGAGGACCGCCGCGGCCTTGTCCAGGACGCCGACTCCGCTAGAGTTGTCCATGTAACGATATTGGCGTCTCAAGCGCTGAGACGCAAGTACCAAGGGCCCGATCGGCCACCAGGAGGACATGATGGCAGGGACGTTGGCGGAGAAGGTGTGGGACGCGCACGTCGTCCGGCGGGGCACCGACGGTGCACCCGACCTGCTCTACATCGACCTCCACCTGCTCCACGAGGTGACCAGCCCGCAGGCCTTCGAGGGCCTGCGGCTCGCCGGCCGTCAGGTGCGGCGCCCGGACCTCACGCTGGCGACCGAGGACCACAACACGCCGACGCTCGACATCGACCTGCCGATCGCCGACCCCACGAGCCGCACCCAGATCGAGACGCTCCGGCGCAACGCCGCGGAGTTCGGCGTCCGGCTGCACTCGCTCGGCGACGCCGACCAGGGCATCGTCCACCAGGTCGGCCCGCAGCTGGGGCTGACCATGCCCGGGCTGACCGTCGTCTGCGGTGACTCGCACACCTCGACGCACGGCGCGTTCGGCGCGCTCGCCTTCGGCATCGGCACCAGCGAGGTCGAGCACGTCCTCGCCACCCAGACGCTCCCGCTCGCGCCGTTCCGGACCATGGCGATCACCGTCGACGGTGAGCTGCCGCCGGGCGCGACCGCGAAGGACATCATCCTGGCGATCATCGCCAAGATCGGCACGGGCGGCGGCCAGGGCTACGTGCTCGAGTACCGCGGCGAGGCCATCCGGCGGCTCTCCATGGAGGCCCGAATGACCATCTGCAACATGTCGATCGAGGCGGGCGCGCGCGCCGGAATGATCGCCCCCGACGAGACGACGTTCGAGTACCTGCGCGGCCGCCCGCACGCCCCGGAGGGCGCCGACTGGGACGCGGCCGTCGAGTACTGGCGCACCCTGCGGACGGACGACGACGCGACGTTCGACGCCGAGGTCGTGCTCGACGCCGCCGACATCCACCCGTTCGTCACGTGGGGGACCAACCCCGGCCAGGGCCTGCCGCTGTCGGCCAGCGTGCCGGACCCGGCCCGGATCGCGGACGAGAACGAGCGCGCCGCCGCCGAGCGGGCGATCGAGTACATGGGCCTCGTCCCCGGCACGCCGCTGCGCGAGATCGCGGTGGACACGGTCTTCATCGGCTCCTGCACCAACGGCCGCATCGAGGACCTCCGCCAGGTCGCGAAGGTCTTCCAGGGCCGCACCAAGGCGGAGAGCGTCCGCGTGCTCGTCGTGCCGTCGTCGGCCCGGGTCCGCCTGCAGGCGGAGGCGGAGGGTCTCGACCGCATCTTCACGGAGTTCGGCGCCGAGTGGCGCAACGCCGGCTGCTCGATGTGCCTGGGCATGAACCCCGACCAGCTGGCGCCGGGAGAGCGGTCCGCGTCGACCTCCAACCGCAACTTCGAGGGCCGGCAGGGCAAGGGCGGCCGGACCCACCTGGTGTCGCCGCTCGTCGCCGCCGCGACGGCAGTGCGGGGCACCCTCTCGTCGGTGGGCGACCTCGGCATCGAGGACGCCCCGGACGGCAGCCCGCTCGCCCCCGTCGACGCACTGGTCTGAGGAGACGCACCATGGAGAAGTTCACCCAGCACACCGGCGTCGGCGTCCCGCTGCGGCGCAGCAACGTGGACACCGACCAGATCATCCCGGCCGTGTACCTCAAGCGCGTGTCCCGCACCGGGTTCGAGGACGGCCTCTTCGCCGCGTGGCGGAACGACCCCGAGTTCGTGCTCAACCAGCAGGCGTACGCCTCGGGCTCCGTGCTCGTGGCCGGGCCCGACTTCGGCACCGGCTCCTCCCGTGAGCACGCCGTCTGGGCCCTCAAGGACTACGGCTTCAAGGCCGTGCTCTCGTCGCGCTTCGCCGACATCTTCCGCGGCAACTCGGGCAAGCAGGGGCTCCTGGCCGCCCAGGTCGCGCAGGAGGACATCGAGCTCCTGTGGAAGCTCCTCGAGGCGAACCCGGGCGCCGAGGTGACCGTGGACCTCGTCGCGCGCCAGGTCCGCTGCGAGGACGTCGTCGTGCCGCTGCACGTGGACGACTACACGCGCTGGCGCCTCATGGAGGGCCTCGACGACATCGGGCTCACGCTGCAGCACGCGGACGAGATCGCCGAGTTCGAGGAGCACCGGGCGTCGTGGCGGCCGAAGACCCTCCCGGCGAAGCACCTGCCGAACGTCCCGATCGTGGCAGCCCGCCCGGTCGGCGTGCCCGTCGAGCTCGGGCAGCGGCCGCAGTCCTGACGACGCCGTCCTGACGGCGCCGTCCTGACGGCGCCGTCCTGACGACGCAGTTCTGACGACGCAGTCCTGACCGTGCCCTCCTGACCCGGTCAGGCGGCGGGCGGCCCCTGGCGGGCGATCGCCAGGAGCCGCTCGGGGGTCGCCGTCGCGGGGTCCCAGCGGGAGTCGATGAACCAGGTCGCACCCGCCTCGGCGAGCTCGGCCGTGCGGTCGCGCGCGGCGCCCGCGTCGTCCGGCAGCACGTCCTGCACGACGACGTCGTAGCCCGTCATGCCCTCGGGCCGGTGCTCGGCGATCCAGGCGACGGCGTCGGCCACGTCCGCGGGTCGGAACGGCTCGTGCGAGGCGAGGCGCTGCAGCACGACGCCGTCCCACCGCGCCGCCCGGGCCATCGACCGCTGGCTCGGCCAGCCGCCCACGGGCCACACCGGCACGCGCGGCCGCTGGACCGGCCGCGGGAGGAACTGGGCGTCCTCGATGCGGTGGTGCGCGCCCTCGTAGCTGAAGGGCTCGCCGCTCCACGCGCGGTCGAGGATCGCCAGCGCCTCGTCGAGGCGCTCCGCCCGCTCCCGGGCGCCGGTGACCTCGCCGCTGACCCGGGCGAACCCCGCGTCGTCCAGCACCCCGAGGCCCACCGGGAGCACCAGCCGGCCCGCCGACAGGTGGTCGAGCGTCAGGGCCTCGCGCGCCACCTTCCACGGCCGGCGGCGGGCCAGGGCGAAGACGAGCGCGCCGAGGCGGACGTGCCTGGTGCGCACCGCCGCCGCGCCCAGGAGGACCCAGGGGTCCCACACGGGCATCGCGCCCAGCGAGATGGCGTCCCAGGAGAAGAAGCCGTCCCAGCCGTGGGTGTCGGCCGCCTCGGCCATCTCCAGCAGCTCCGGCAGGGTCCCGAAGGACCCGACGAACCCGAACTTCATGGCGCCTCCCGCTGATGTGGTGCGAATCACCCCACGCTAGGCGGGGCCTCCGACACGCCTCGCGGCCTCGGGGACCGGGCGCCTACCGGCCGCCTACCGGCCGCCCCGAACCGTTCGCGGACAGCGCACGTCGGCCCGCCGGTGTGACGTCCACGCCCCGGGTGAGCGACGATGGGCCCCATGGCCGACGTCATGCAGATCCACGGTGGTGCCCCGCTGCGCGGTGAGATCACCGTCCGCGGCGCGAAGAACTTCGTCTCCAAGGCGATGGTCGCGTCCCTCCTCGGGGACACCCCGAGCGAGCTGAGGAACGTGCCGCGGATCCGCGACGTCGCCGTCGTGCGGGGCCTGCTCGAGCTCCACGGCGTGCGTGTCGAGCAGGACGAGGCCGCCGGCGTCATCTCGCTGGACCCCACGGAGGTCGAGAGCGCGCACGTCGCGGACATCGACGCGCACGCGGGCTCGAGCCGCATCCCGATCCTGTTCTGCGGCCCGCTCCTGCACCGCCTGGGGGAGGCGTTCATCCCGGACCTGGGCGGCTGCCGCATCGGCGACCGGCCCATCAACTTCCACCTCGACATCCTGCGGCAGTTCGGCGCCGTCGTGGACAAGCGCGAGAACGGCATCCACATCACGGCCCCGACGCGCCTGCGCGGCACGAAGATCGCGCTGCCGTACCCGAGCGTGGGCGCGACCGAGCAGCTGCTCCTGACGGCCGTGCGGGCCGAGGGCGTGACCGAGCTGGCCGGCGCCGCCATCGAGCCCGAGATCATGGACCTGATCAACGTCCTGCAGAAGATGGGCGCGATCATCGCCGTCGACACCGACCGCGTGATCCGCATCGAGGGCGTGGACCGGCTCGTCGGCTTCCGGCACACCGCGCTCCCGGACCGCATCGAGGCGGCCTCCTGGGCGTCGGCCGCGCTCGCCACGCGTGGCGACATCAACGTGCTCGGCGCCCGGCAGCCCGAGATGACGGCGTTCCTCAACACGTACCGCAAGGTCGGCGGCGGCTTCGAGATCCACGACGACGGCATCCGGTTCTTCCACCCCGGCGAGGACCTGCGCCCGATCGTGCTGGAGACGGACGTGCACCCCGGCTTCATGACCGACTGGCAGCAGCCGCTGGTCGTCGCGCTCACCCAGGCGTCCGGGCTCTCGATCGTGCACGAGACGGTGTACGAGAACCGCTTCGGCTTCACCGACGCGCTGCGCGGGATGGGCGCGACCATCCAGGTCTACCGCGAGTGCCTGGGCGGCCACCCGTGCCGGTTCGGGCAGCGCAACTTCTACCACTCGGCCGTCATCAGCGGCCCGACGCCGCTCGCCGCGGCCGACATCGAGGTCCCCGACCTGCGCGGCGGGTTCTCGCACCTCATCGCGGCGCTCGCGGCCAAGGGCACCTCGACGGTGAAGGGCATCGGGCTCATCGACCGCGGCTACGAGTACTTCCAGGAGAAGCTCACGGCGCTCGGTGCGGAGTTCGACCGCGACTGACCCGCGGCCCGGGCGGCGGACGCCCCGCCGTCGGCCCGGTCCGCTGGCGGGCGCCCCGGACGCGCCCGGGTAGCATCGGCTCCCGTGCCAGCCCCACAGAGATCGAACCGCGCGTACCGCGTGGTCGCGCGCATCGTGCGTCCCGCCCTGTTCGCGATGACGCGCATCGACTGGCACGGCGCGGAGAACCTGCCCTCCGGGACGGGGTTCATCGCCGCGGGGAACCACGTCACCAATCTCGACCCGCTGACGTTCGCGCACTTCCTCTACGACAACGGTCACGTGCCCCGGATCCTCGCCAAGGCGTCGCTCTTCACCACCCCCGTGGTCGGCGCGGTGATGCGGTCCACCGGGCAGGTGCCGGTGCACCGGAACTCCACCAAGGCCGGCGACTCGCTGCGCAGCGCGGTCGCGGCGCTCGAGCAGGGCGAGGTGGTCGCGATCTTCCCGGAGGGCACGCTCACGCGTGATCCGGACCTGTGGCCGATGGCGGCCAAGACCGGTGTGGCGCGCCTCGCGCTCACCACCCGCAAGCCCGTGGTGCCGATCGCCCAGTGGGGCGCCCACCGCGTCCTGCCCCGCTACGGCAAGCTCCTGCGGCCGTTCCCCCGGAAGAAGGTGACCGTCGTGGCCGGGACGCCCGTCGACCTGTCCGACCTCTACGGGCGTCCCCTCGAGGCGCCCGTGCTGCGCGAGGCGACGGACCGCGTGATGGACGCCATCACCGCGCTGCTCGCCGACATCCGCGGCGAGCAGCCGCCCGCGGAGCGGTACGGCGCGCGGCGCGGCGACGCCGGGGGCGCCCAGTGACCCGGGCGGCCGTGCTCGGCACGGGGGCGTGGGGCACGACGTTCGCCACCGTGCTGGCCGACGCCGGGCGCGACGTGACGCTCTGGGGCATCGCCGACGAGGTCTGCGACGAGATCAACCAGGCGCACACGAACAGCCAGTACCTGCCCGACGTCGCGCTGCCGGAGCGCGTGCACGCGACCACCGACGCGGCCGAGGCGCTCGCCGGCGCGGACGTGGTCGCCATCGCGATTCCGGCGCAGGTGGCCGGCGCCGCCCTCGAGCCCCTCGCGGGGCTGCTCGATCCCGACGCCATCGCGGTCTCGCTGATGAAGGGCGTGGAGCTCGGCTCCCACCGGCGCATGAGCCAGGTCGTGGCCGAGTCCCTGCGGCTGCCCGACGAGCGCCTCGCCGTCATCTCCGGCCCGAACCTTGCCCGGGAGATCGCCACGCACCAGCCCACGGCGACCGTGGTCGCCTCCCGGCACGAGCCGACGGCGGTGCACGTGGCCCGGGCCTGCGCGACCTCCTACTTCCGGCCGTACACGAACACCGACGTCGTCGGCGTGGAGCTGTGCGGAGCCGTGAAGAACGTCATCGCACTGGCGGTCGGCATCGCCCAGGGCAACGGCTACGGGACGAACACGACGGCCACGGTCATCACGCGGGGTCTCGTCGAGATCACCCGCCTGGGCCTGGCGCTGGGCGCCGACGCCGAGACGTTCGCGGGGCTCGCCGGCATGGGCGACCTCGTCGCGACCTGCGTGTCACCCCTCTCGCGCAACCACACCCTGGGCGAGCACATGGGCCGGGGCATGTCCCTCGACGACGCGATCAGGGCCACCGGGGGGACGGCGGAGGGCGTGAAGTCCTCGGCGTCGATCCTCGAGCTCGCGGCGACCGTGGGCGTCGAGATGCCGATCACCGCCGCGGTGGTCGCCGTCCTGCACCACGGCCTGCCCGTGGACCAGATGGCGCAGCTGCTCCTCGCCCGCCCGCACAAGTCCGAGGGCGTCACGGGCGGCCGGCACCACTGAGCCGCGCTCAGGCGCGGGCGGCGTCCAGCGCCTGAGCCAGGTCGGCCCACAGGTCCTCGACGTCCTCGATGCCCACCGAGAGGCGCAGCAGGTCCTCGGGGACCGTGGGGGACTCGGTCGCGAACCGGCGCCGGCGCTCCAGCATGCTCTCGACGCCGCCGAGGCTCGTCGCCGGCACCCACAGCCGGACGGCGTCCACGACGGCGTCGGCGGCCACCGCCGTCCCGACGCGGACCCCGAGGATCGAGCCGAACGTCGCCAGCTGCGCCGCGGCGCGCGCGTGGCCGGGGTCGTCGGGCAGGCCCGGGTAGCGCACCTCGGTGACGGCGGGGTGCGCCGCGAGGCGTTCGGCCAGGACCGCGGCGTTGGCGGCGGCGCGCTCGACCCGCAGCGCCAGCGTGCGGACGCCGCGCAGCGCCAGCCACACCTCGGTCGGCCCAGCGATCGCCCCGTGCATCGTGCGGTAGCCCGCGAGCCGGGACCGCAGGTCGGGGTCGCTGGTCACGACCGCACCCAGCACGACGTCGGAGTGCCCGGCCAGGTACTTGGTGACGGAGTGGACCACGACGTGGGCACCGTGCCGCAGCGGCTGCTGGCCCAGGGGGGTGGCGAAGGTGTTGTCCACGGCGACGAGCACGCCCGCGGCGTGGGCCGCCGTGCACAGCGCCGGGAGGTCGGCGACCTCGAGCATCGGGTTCGTCGGGGACTCGACCCAGAGCATCGCGGCGCCGGGCAGGGCGGCGACCACGGCCTCGGTGTCGGCGATGTCGACGAGCTGGACCTCCAGGCCGATGCGGCGCCCGAGCTCGGCAGCGAGGCCCAGCGTGACCTGGTAGGCGTGGCGGGGGAGGACGACGCGGCCGCCGGGCGGCACGAGCGAGAAGACGGCGTCCACCGCGGCCATGCCGGAGCCCAGGACGAGGGCCGGCAGCGTCGCCTCCTCCAGCTGGCCGAGCACCTCCTCGAACGGGTGCCACGTGGGGGCGTCGTAGCGCGTGTACATTGCGACGCCGGGCTCCGGGACGCCCGCCGAGACGTACGTGGAGCTGAGCTCGATGCCGGCGTTCACCGCCGCACCCGGGACCCGGGCGGGGCGGCCCGCGGTCACGGCGCGGGTGGCGGGGGACAGGTCGGCCGGATGGGCGTCGGAGGTCACCGACGAAGCGTAACCAGCGGCTCCCCGGCCCACCGCCGCGGCCGGGCCGGCGGGGGAGCCCGGTGCTAACCTCGTCCGCGTGCTGACGGTCCTGGCGGGTGACGTGCTCGCCGACCGCATCGGCGACGGGCCGCCGCGCATCCTCGCCCTGCACGGCTGGGGTCGGTCGGGCGCCGACTTCGCGGGCATCCTCGCCGGGTGCGACGCGCTGGCCGTGCACCTGCCGGGCTTCGGCTCCACCGCGCCGCCGCCCACGGCGTGGGGCAGCGCCGAGTACGCCGAGCACCTGCGCCCGGGTCTGGCCGACGCCGGGCCCTACGTCGTCGTGGCGCACTCCTTCGGCGGACGCGTCGCGGTCCGTCTCGCGGCCGCGCACCCCGAGCTCGTCTCGGCGCTCGTGCTCACGGGTGTGCCCCTCGTGCGCGCGACGGCGGCGCCGCGGCCCGCCCTCCGGCTGCGGGTGGCCAAGCGGCTGCGCGCCGCGCACCTCGTGCCGGCATCCGTCGTGGACCGGATCCGCCGCAACGCCGGGTCGGCCGACTACCGGGCCGCCCAGGGCGTCATGCGGGACGTGCTCGTGCGCGTCGTCGGCGAGGACTACCGGGAGGACCTGCGCCGCGTCGTGTCCTCGGGCGTCCCCGTCCACCTCGTGTGGGGGGAGTCGGACGACGCGGCGCCGCTCGCGGGCGCGCGCCTCGCCGCCGAGCTGCTCGGCGTCGGCGTGACGGTCGTCCCGGGGGCCGGTCACCTCCTCGAGGGGCCGCTGGCCGACGCCGTCCGCGCCCGGGTGCTGGCCACTGCGCAGGAGGTGTCGTGATCGGGGTCGTCGTGGTGGTGGGTGTCGCGCTCGGCGTCGCCGTCGGCGGTCTGCGCTGGCTGCGCGTCGCCCAGCGCGAGCACTACGTCCCCGGCCGGGTCGCGGTGATCGCCGCGCTCTGGCTGTCCCGGTCGCGGACGGACCTGGCGCTCGCCGTCCTCGCCGCGGTGCTCGGTTTCGCCGCCACCGTGGCCTCGCTGGCGTTCCGCGACACCCCGGCGCTCGCCCTGCTGGCGCTGCCCGCGGCGGCACTGGCCGCGGTCGTGCCGCTGGGCCTCCCGCTGCGCGGGCGCACCTCGCGGCTGGCCTGGACGGGGCGGCTCAAGCGTCTGGCCGTCGGGTGGGGCGTCCTCCTGGTCGCGACCGGTGCGCTGCTGTGGTGGGCGGCCGGGCCCGGTGCGACCGCGCTGCTCGTGTCCCTCTACCCGCTGCCGCTGACGCTCGACGTCGCGCTCCGGGTCATGGACGTCGTCGAGCGCCGCCTGTCCAAGCCGTTCGTCGTCAAGGCGCAGCGGCGGCTGGCCCGTGTGCGTCCGCAGGTCGTCGCGGTGACCGGCTCCTACGGCAAGACGTCGACCAAGGGCTACATCGCGCACGCGCTCTCGGGCAGCCGCTCGGTCGTGGCCTCGCCGGCGTCGTTCAACAACCGGCTGGGACTGTCGCGCGCCGTCAACGACCACCTGGTCGACGGCACGGAGGTGTTCGTCGCCGAGATGGGCACGTTCGGGCCGGGCGAGATCCGTGAGCTCTGCGAGCTCTTCCCGCCCGACGTCGCGGTCATCACCACGATCGGCGAGGCGCACCTGGAGCGGATGCGCACCCGCGAGAACATCCTCGCCGCGAAGTCCGAGATCACCGAGCGTGCCCGGGTCGCCGTGCTCCCGGTCGACGACCCCCTGTTGGCCGGGCTCGCCGACCGACTGGCCGCCGCCGGCACGCGCGTCGTGACCTGCTCCGTGGAGCCCGGGAGCGCCGCGGCCGACCGTGCGGACGTCGTCGTCGACCTCGCCGCGGGGGCCGCCACCGTGCGGACGTCGGAGGGCACCGAGCGCCTCGAGATCGACGAGGTGCCGCACGCGGTCAACGTCGCGGTGGCGATCGGCGTCGCCCTCGCCCTCGACGTGCCGCCGGCGACCCTGCGCCTGCACGGGCTGCCGCGCGCGGCGCACCGGGCGGAGGTCCACGCCGGGTCCGGCGTCGCCGTCGTCGACGACACCTACAACGCGAACCCGATCGGGGCGCTCGCCGCCCTCCAGGAGGCGGCCGCCCTGGCCGAGCAGCGCGGGGGACCGCTCGTGGTCGTCACCCCGGGCATCGTCGAGCTCGGTCCCGTGCAGCGCGAGCGCAACGCGGCCTTCGCCGAGGCCGTCGTCCGCGCCGGCGCCCGCCTCGTCGTCGTCGGCCGGACCAACCGGGCGGCCCTGCTCGAGGGCGCCGCCCGCGCCGGCGGGAGCGCGGACGTGACGGCGCGCCGGGAGCCCGCTGTCACGCTGGCCACGTCCGTCGCCGGCGAGCGCGGCGTCGTACTCTACGAGAACGATCTCCCGGACCACTACCCGTGAGCCGCTGACGACGATCGCTGCGGCCGGCGCCCCCGCCGGCGCGTCCTCCCGACCGACGAGGTGATGATGACCGACCGCTGGGCCGTGGTGTTCGGGGGGCCCTCCCCGGAGCACGAGATCTCGATCCTGACCGGCCTCCAGGCGGAGCGGGTGCTGACGCGTGCCGGTCAGCAGGTCACGTCGCTGTACTGGGCGCCGACCGGCGGGTGGTTCCTCGTCCCGCCCGGGACGGAGGCGAAGGACTACCTCGAGGGTGCGCCCGCGTCGGCCAGGCCCGCCGAGATCCGCCTCGGCGCCGATCCGGGGATCTACGTCAAGGGCCGGCTCCGCGCGGAGCGCCTCGAGATCGACGCCGCGCTCAGCTGCCTGCACGGCGGCCTCGGCGAGGGCGGCGGGTTCGTGGGCCTGTTCGGGCTGCTCGGCATCCCCACCACCGGGTCGACCCTCTACGCGTCCGCGGTCGGCATGGACAAGCTCGCGTTCGGTGGGCTGATGCTCTCGGCCGGCATCCCCACGCTCCCGCGCGTGGCCCTGGAGCCCGACGCCGAGCCCGGCTTCGCCGGTCCCTACATCGTCAAGCCGCGGTTCGGCGGGTCGTCGATCGGCATCGAGATCGTCGACGACGTCGCCGCCGCGCGCGCCGTCGCCCGCGCCAGCGTGCACCTGCGCGCCGGCGCCGTCGTCGAGCCGTACCGCCGCGACCTGGTGGACCTGAACGTCTCCTTCCGCACCGCCCCGCAGCTGGAGGTGTCCGACGTCGAGCGGCCGCTGCGCGCGGGCGACGGCGGCGTCCTGTCCTACGCGGACAAGTACCTCGGCAGCGCGCCGGGCGAGGACGCCGGCATGCAGAGCGCGCCGCGCGAGCTGCCGGCGCAGGTGCCCGACGCGGTCACGGCGCGCATCCAGGAGCTTGCGCGCCGCGTCGCCGCGGTCACGCTGCTCACCGGCATCGCCCGCGTGGACTTCCTCTACGACCCCGCGACGCACGACGTGTACGTCAACGAGGTCAACTCGGTGCCGGGCGCCCTGTCCCTCTACCTCTGGGCACCGCGGCGGTCGGCGGCCGAGGTGCTGACGGACGCCCTCGCCGAGGCGCGGCGGATCGGCGTCCCCGCGACGCCGGCGGGGCACGGGTCGGGCGCGGCGCTGCGGGCGGCTGGCGGCATCGCCGCCAAGCTCACCGGCCTGG
>JAEWYD010000259.1 GCA_023462275.1 Actinomycetes bacterium | reverse complement strand
GGTCGGGGCGTGGTCGATCGCAGCGAGGGCCGCCGCCAGCCGCCGTTCGTCCGGGGACGCGTCGTCGGCCAGCACCTGGGCGCGGCACTCGACGGCCAGCGCGCCCTGGCCCGGGGCCGGGGCCATGACCGCCATCGGCAGCAGCTCGGTCACCGCGTCGAGGCGGCCGATGCGCGTCAGCCCGGCCGCCGCGAGCACGACGGCGTCCAGGTCGCCCGGGCCGGTCTCGCCGTCCGGGCCCCGGTGCCCGCGGACCCGGCCGAGCCGGGTGTCGACGTTGCCGCGGATGTCCTCCACGACCAGGCCGGGTCGCGCGACCCGCAGCTGCGCCGCCCGCCGCGGCGAGCCGGTGCCCACGCGCGCGCCGTCGGGCAGCTCGGCCAGCGTGAGGCCGTCCCGCGCGCACAGGGCGTCGCGCGCGTCGGCGCGCTCCGGCACCGCCCCGATCGCGAGGCCCGTCGCCCGCGCGGTCGGGAGGTCCTTGAGCGAGTGCACGGCCAGGTCGACCCGGCCGTCGAGCACGGCCTCGCGCAGCGCGGCGACGAACACGCCCGTCCCGCCGAGCGCGGCCAGCGACCCGCGCAGCACGTCGCCCTCGGTGCGGATCCGGACCAGCTCCACGTCGTCGGGCGCGAGGCCCGCAGCGGCCGCCAGGGCGTCCGCCACCTGGCGCGTCTGCGTCAGGGCGAGCGCGCTGCCGCGGGTGCCGATCCGGATGCGCATCAGTCGGACCCTGCCACGGCCGGCTTCAGGCCGCGCGGGTTGGCGCAGCACCCGGGCCGGCAGACGTCGTACCAGGGCCCGAGCGCGGTCAGCGCCGGCCGCGGCGCGTCCGGGTCGCCCAGCCGCTCCTGCACCAGGTCGACCAGTCCGCGCACGAACTCGGCGTGCACGCCGGGCGTCGGCACGCGCTCGGCCCACAGCCCGGCGTCGTGTGCGGTCTCCATGGCCTCCTCGTCCAGGTCCCACATGACCTCCATGTGGTCCGAGACGAACCCGAGCGGCACGATCACGACGGCGCGGGTCCCGCCCGCCGCGAGGTCCCGGATCGCGTCGTTGACGTCGGGCTCGAGCCACGGCGTCGACGGCGCGCCCGAGCGCGACTGGTAGACGAGCGACCACCCGACGTCGGGCCCGGCGCCCGTGCCGACGTCGGCGCCGGTGGTCGCGGCCGCCATGACGACCTCCGCGACCGCCCGGTGCTGGGCCGCGTACGCGCCCTCCGGGCCGAAGCCGGCGTCCGGCGGGCCGGACGTCTCCGCCGTCACCAGCGGGATGGAGTGCGTGGCGAACAGGACGTGCACGTCGCGCGCCGGGTCGGCGTCGGGCCCGAGGGCCTCGACCGCGCGCCCGAGCGCTGCGCGGACGCCCTCGACGAACGGCGTCACGAAGCCGGGGTGGTCGAAGTACTGGCGCACCTTGTCGATCTGCACCTCGCCCGCCAGGCCCGTCGCCTCGAGCGCGCCCGCGAGGTCCTCGCGGTACTGCCGGCAGGACGAGTACGACGAGTACGCCGACGTCACGACGGCGAGCAGGCGCCGGTGGCCATCGGCGTGCGCGGCGCGGACGGCGTCGGCCAGGTAGGGGTCCCAGTTCCGGTTGCCCCAGTAGACGGGCAGGTCCAGGCCGCGCGACGCAAGCTCGGCCTCGAGCGCCGCCTTGAGCGCGCGGTTCTGGTCGTTGATGGGCGAGACGCCGCCGAAGTGCCGGTAGTGGTGGGCGACCTCCTCCAGGCGCTCGTCCGGGATCCCGCGCCCGCGCGTCACGTTGCGCAGGTAGGGGATGACGTCGTCCTGGCCCTCGGGGCCGCCGAAGCCGGTGAGCAGGATCGCGTCGTACGTCACCAGAGCACCTCCGCGACCTCGCCGGGCTCGATGCGCCGGCCGGTGAAGAAGGGGATCTCCTCGCGCACGTGGCGGCGGGCCTCGGTGGCGCGCAGGTGCCGCATGAGGTCGACCACCTCGGTGAGCTCGCCCGCCTCGAACGCGAGCAGCCACTCGTAGTCGCCGAGGCCGAACGCCGAGACCGTGTTCGCGAGCACCTGCGGGAAGTCGCGGCCCTTGCGGCCGTGCTCGGCGAGCATCGTGCGGCGCTCGTCGGCGGGCAGCAGGTACCAGTCGTACGACCGCACGAACGGGTAGAGGCACAGCCACTCGAGCGGCTCGCGGCCCGACATGAAGGCTGGCTGGTGGTCGGCGCTGAACTCCGCCGGCCGATGCACGCCCATCGCGGACCACGACGGCACCAGGCCGCCCAGCTCGGCGGTGCGGCGCAGCCGGCGCAGCTCCGCCTGCAGCGCCTCGGGGCGGTCGCCGTGCAGCCAGACCATGAGGTCGGCGTCGGCGCGCATGCCGGTGAGGTCGTAGAGGCCGCGCACGACGACGTCGTCCGGCAGCTCGTCCAGGGCCGCCGACAGGGGCGCCCCGTCGGCCGACGGCGCGTCGACCCGCGAGAGGACGGACCACAGGGTCCAGGCGTTCGCAGGGCTGGCGGGGGCGGTGCTTCCCGTCGTCATGTGGTCGATCCTCCGTCGGTCGTGCCGGTTGGTGACGTGCCGTGGTGACGTGCCGTGGGTGGCGCACGCGTGCGCTGGGCGTAACGCGCCCGGCGCCAAGATCAATCCCTACGTGAGCAGTCTGGCGGCGGTGGCGCGGGAGTGCGCGACGACGGCGGCCAGGCCCGTGCCCGCCACCCACGCGCCGGTGACCGCGAAGGCAGGGACGGCGGCAGCCGCCTCGGCCACGACCGCGGACCACTGCCGCTGGGCGGGGCCGGCGGGCGGCATGCCTCCGGGCCAGAGCGTGCGGGCCGAGCCGACGACGGCGGACGCGGCGATCGGTACGCCCAGGAGACGGGCGGCGTCGCGCCGGGCGAGGTCCGTGACGTCGGCCAGGTCTGCCGCGTGCAGCGGCACGCTCGCGACGGCCGAGGCGGGCCCGTACGAGAGGCGCACCACGTGGCGGCCGGGGCCGGCCGCCTGCGCCAGCCAGGCC
>JAEWYD010000258.1 GCA_023462275.1 Actinomycetes bacterium | reverse complement strand
CCCACGTGCTGCCCGGCCTCCGCGGTCCGGTCGAACGGCCGTCCGCTGAAGGTGCCGGCGCTCGTCGCGTCCGCGGTCGCCGCGCGGGACTCGCGCCGAGCCTCCGCGACGGCGGAGGCGACGTCCTCGAGTGCCGACGGCCCGAGGTCCTCACGCGACACCGGTGAGGTGCCCGCAGGCCGCGGCGCGAACTCCGGGCCGAGCTCGCCGTCACCGGTCCCCCCGAAGCCGTGCGCGACGGCCTTGAGGGCGGCGGTGAACTCCGTCGGGATGAACCACACCTTGTTCGACTGCGTCCGCGAGATCTCGGGCAGCATCTGCAGGTACTGGTAGGCGAGCAGCTTGGGGTCGGCGTCGCCCCGGTGGATGGCGTCGAACACCTGGAGGATCGCCCGGGCGTCGCCCTCGGCCTTGAGCACCGCCGACTGCGCGGAGCCCTCGGCCCGGAGGATGGCCGCCTGCTTCTCGCCCTCGGCCGTGAGGATCTGGGACTGCTTGACACCCTCGGCGGTGAGGATGGCCGCACGGCGATCGCGCTCGGCGCGCATCTGCTGCTCCATCGCGCCCTGCACGCTCTGCGGCGGGTCGATGGACTTCAGCTCGACGCGGTTGACGCGCACGCCCCAGCGCCCGGTCGCCTCGTCGAGGACGCCGCGCAGCTGGCCGTTGATCTGGTCGCGGCTCGTCAGCGTCTGCTCGAGGTCCATGGAGCCGACGACGTTGCGCAGCGTGGTCACCGTGAGCTGCTCGATGCCCGCGAGGAAGTTCGCGATCTCGTACACCGCAGACTTCGGGTCGGTCACCTGGAAGTAGATGACGGTGTCGATGCTCACCACGAGGTTGTCCGAGGTGATGACCGGCTGTGGCGGGAAGGGGACGACCTGCTCGCGCAGGTCTACGTCCGCGCGCACCCGGTCGATGAACGGGACGAGGATGTGCAGGCCGGCGTCCAGCGTGCGCGAGTACCGACCGAGGCGCTCCACGACGTACGCGCGCGCCTGCTTGACGATCCGCACCGACCGGACGAGGGCGACGACGACGAAGAAGACGACCAGGCCCAGAATGATCAGGCCTGCCGTCTGCGCCGGGTTGCCGTCGTCACCGGTCACGGCGACGACGCGGCCCGGCAGCGTCTGGAGCATCGGGTTCACAGCGGCTTCTCCTCGCTCTGCTCGGGCGCACCCGCTCCGGGGGCCCGGTCCACCAGCCGAGCCACCACAGCGGTGGCCCCGTCGATCCTGAGCACGCGCACCTCGTCACCGACGGCGAGCGTCCCGGCGTCCTCGGTCCGCGCGGACCACACCTCACCGGCGAGCTTGACGCGGCCGGTCCGCTCGTCCACCGGCAGCACGACGACGGCCGTGCGCCCGACGTGGGCGGCCGCGTTCGTCTCCACGAGCGGGACGCGCACGCGCAGGTGCCGCAGCAGGTACGGCCGCAGCGCGAGGAGCAGGAGCGTGGACGCGGCCGCGAAGCCGAGGATCTGCCCCCACAGCGGCACGCCGAGCGCGGCGAGCACGGCGGCCACGAGGGCGCCGCCCGCGAACATCGCGAGCACCAGGTCGACGGTCAGCATCTCGACGACCCCGAGCACGAGCGCCGCCGCCAACCACCAGACCCAGCCCATGCGACCCCTCCCTCGGTGTGCCCGATCGATCCTAGCCAGGGCGGATGCCGAGGGTGGGTCGATCCACAGGGCGGCCCCACGCCCGCGAGCCGAGGCCGCCGGGGCCTTGCCGCACGACGCACCGGCGGTGACGATGGCTCCACCCCCCGTGAGCAGTCGCAGACGACCGACATCACGACCGGAGGTTCACCATGACCAGCACCGTTCTCCGCGCGCGCCGCGCGCGAGCCCTCGTCGCATCCGCACTGGCCGTCGCCGTCCTGACCGCGGGCCCCACCGCGCTCGAGGCGACGGCGTCGCCCTCCGCCCCTTCCGCCCCGTCCACCGCAGCCCCGGCGGCGGAGGCCGGGAAACCGTACGCGCGCGGCCCCGCGCCGTCGCTGACGAGCATCCAAGCGGCGCGCGGGCCCTACGCGACGTCGTCGACAACGGTCTCCCGGCTCGCCGTCCGCGGGTTCGGGGGCGGCACGATCTACTACCCGACGACGACGAGCGACGGCACCTTCGGCGCGGTGGCCATCTGCCCGGGGTACACGGCGCGCCAGTCGTCCATCGCGTGGCTCGGGGCACGCCTGGCGTCCCAGGGTTTCGTCGTCTTCACCATCGACACCACCACCGTGTACGACCAGCCGGCCTCGCGGGGCGACCAGCTGCTCGCCGCACTCGACTACCTGACCGGCTCGAGCAGCGTGCGCACCAGGGTCGACGGGAGCCGTCTCGCCGTCATGGGTCACTCGATGGGCGGCGGCGGGACGCTCGAGGCCGCGAAGGACCGCACCTCGCTGCGCGCGGCCATCCCGCTCACTGCCTGGAACCTCGACAAGACGTGGCCGGAGGTCGTCACGCCGACCCTCGTCGTCGGCGCCGAGAACGACACGATCGCCCCGGTCAGCAGCCACTCCATCCCGTTCTACACGAGCCTCACGGCGGCCCGCGAGAAGGCCTACCTCGAGCTCGACAACGCAAGCCACCTCGCGCCGAACACCTCGAACACGACGATCGCGATGTACTCGATCTCGTGGCTCAAGCGCTTCGTCGACGACGACACGCGCTACGACCAGTTCCTCTGCCCCGGTCCCGGCTCGACGGCGGGGATCTCCGACTGGCGCACCACCTGCCCGTTCTGACGCGGCGCAGGACGGCCGCCGACGGCGTCCCGTCCCAGCCGGGCGGAACGCCGTCGGCGGTGGTCAGCCGAGGGCGCGCGCGCTCCAGCGCTCACCGTGGCGCTCGACGACGAGCTCCATTCCGAAGGCCTCCGACAGGTGCTGTGGCGTGATCACGTCGGCCAGCGGCCCGGCGGCCTGGACGCGGCCGCCCTGCAGGAGCAGGCCGTGGGTGAACCCCGCCGGGATCTCCTCGACGTGGTGCGTGACGAGCACGAGGACCGGGGACCGCTGGTCCCGCGCCAGCTCGGTCAGGGCGCCGAGGAGCTCCTCGCGGCCGCCGAGGTCGAGCCCCGCCGCCGGCTCGTCGAGCAGCAGCAGCTCCGGGTCCGTCATGAGGGCGCGGGCGATCTGGACGCGCTTGCGCTCGCCGGAGCTGAGCGTCCCGAACGTCCGCTCGGCCAGCTGCCCGACGCCGAACACCTCCAGCAGCGTGTGGGCGCGCTCGTGGTCGAGCGCCTCGTAGCGCTCCCGCCAGCGGCCCGTCGTGCCGTACGCGGCCGTGAGCACGACGTCGAGCACGCGCTCGCCGCCGGGGATGCGGTCGGCGAGTGCGGCGGAGGCCACCCCGACGCGCGGCCGGAGCTCGAAGACGTCGACCGCACCGAGTCGCTTGCCCAGCACCTCGGCGGTGCCGGACGTCGGGTGCATGCGCCCGGAGGCGACCTGCAGCAGCGTCGTCTTCCCGGCACCGTTGGGCCCGAGGACCACCCACCGGTCGCCCTCGGCGACGGACCACGACACAGCGTCCAGGATCGTGGTCGCGCCCCGCCGGATCGTCACGTCGCGCAGCTGGAGCACCATGCCCACGACCCTAACCCGAGGGCTGCCGCGCTCCGGCCGACCGCGCCGTCCGCGCGCGGCGCCGGGTTACCGTGACGGGGTGGACGCCGTCCTGGACCTGCCGCGGTCCGTGCACCTCGCGCTGTGGCTGCCCGCTGCCCGCGCGGCGTCCGAGGCGTCCCGCGCCCTCGAGGTGGTCCAGGACGACGACGAGCCGCACACGGTCGACGGCCCCGACGCGCCCGCGCCCGACCTGCCCGGACTGCTGCGGGCGTGGGGCGGGCGGGTGCGCGAGGTGGCCGCCGTGCTCCCGGCCCCCGGGGACCCCGCCGGCGTCCCCGCCGCCGTCAGCGCCGCGGCCGTCGAGGCCGGCGAGTGCGTGCTCGTCACGACCACCGACGGCGCCTTCGCCGTCGTGCCGGAGGTCACCGACTTCGGCAGCGCGGCCGAGCCCGGCCACCTCGTCCGGTGGTCCGTGACGGCCGTGCCGCCCTGGTCGCTCGCGGTGACGGGCGCCGTCGGCGGCCTCGCCGAGGCGGAGCAGGAGCTGCGCACGGCCATGCTGACGGCGACCGACGCGCTGGACGCGCTCGACGTCGCGCAGTGGCGGCC
>JAEWYD010000257.1 GCA_023462275.1 Actinomycetes bacterium | reverse complement strand
GGCAGGTCCAGGGCCAGCCGGCGCCACACGCCGGCGAGCCGCGTCGCCGAGTTCACGTCGTGCCGGCCGGCGGCCACGCCGTCCCGCGGTGCCACCCGGCCCACGACCGGCACGGCGAGGTGCCGCGCGACACCGGTCGCGAGGTGATCCACCAGGAGCGGACGGGACTCGGACGCGACGAGCACGACGCCCTCGACGGTGGGCCGCCAGGCGCCCAGCACCCGCAGCACCGGGTCCCGCAGGTCCGGCGGCAGCCCGCCGTCGACGGGCGCACCGTCCGGCCCGGGGGCGAAGAGCGCCCGCAGGGACTGCCCCCAGCCGATGCCGTCCAGCCGCGCGACGGCGCGCCCGACCTCCGCCTGCCGGTCCGCCTGGATGCGTCCCGACAGCGGCACGCCGAGCGTCGCCATGCCGGTCGGCCACGCGCGGCGAGGCGTCACCTCGACGCCCGGCACCCGGGTCGAGGCCCGCGCCGCGGCGACCGCCTCGGCCTCCGGGGCCACGTCGGGGAACGGGGCGCCGCACGCGTCGCACCGGTCGCACCGCCAGCCCGCCGGCATCTCCGGGTCGTCGAGCTGTGCGCGCAGGAACGCCATGCGGCACCCGTCGGTTCGGGCGTAGTCCAGCATCGCCTGCTGCTCCTCGCCCCGCGTGGCGGCGACACGGGCGTAGCGCTCGGCGTCGTACGCCCACGGCTGGCCCGTCGCGACCCAGCCGCCGCGCACGCGGTGCACGGCGCCGTCGACGTCGAGCACCTTGAGCATCATCTCCAGGCGGGAGCGGCGCAGGTCGACCCGGGCCTCGAGGGCCGGCAGCGACAGCGGCCCCCCGGCCGCCTCGAGCGCCGCGAGGGTGGCGCGCACGGCGTCCTCGTCGGGGAACGCCTGGTCGGCGAACCAGGACCACACGGCGCCGTCGTCGGTGCCGGGCAGCAGGTAGACGTCCGCGCGCGCGGTGGCGCGCCCGGCGCGGCCGACCTGCTGGTAGTAGGCGATCGGCGACGGCGGCGCGCCCACGTGGACGACGAAGCCGAGGTCCGGCTTGTCGAAGCCCATGCCGAGCGCCGACGTGGCGACCAGCGCCTTCACGCGGTTGGCGAGCAGGTCGGCCTCGCACTCGAGCCGCTCGGCCGGATCCGTCTGGCCCGTGTAGGAGCGCACGTCCAGCCCGGCCGCGCGCAGGGCCGTCGCCACCTGCTCGGCCGCGGCGACCGTCAGGCAGTACACGATGCCCGAGCCGGTCAGGCGCGGGAGGTTCGCCGTCAGCCACGCGACCTGCCCGGCGTGGTCGGCCCGCGGGCGGACCGCCAGGTGCAGCGACTCGCGGTCGAGCGCGCCCCGGAGCACGACGACCTCCCCGGTCGCGCCGTGCTCCAGCTGCTCGGCGACGTCGGCGGTCACGCGCGCGTTCGCGGTCGCGGTCGTGGCGAGCACGGGCGTGCGGGGCGGCAGGTCGGCCAGCAGGTCGCGGATGCGCCGGTAGTCGGGGCGGAAGTCGTGGCCCCAGTCCGAGATGCAGTGCGCCTCGTCGACGACGAGCAGCCCGGCGTCGGCGGCCAGCTGCGGCAGGACGACGTCGCGGAACTCCGGGTTGTTGAGGCGCTCCGGGGAGACGAGGAGCACGTCCACCTCGCCGGCGCGGACGCGGCCGTGCACGTCCTCCCACTCCGTGGTGTTGGCGGAGTTGATCGTCTCGGCGCGGATGCCGGCGCGCCGCGCGGCGTCGACCTGGTTGCGCATCAGGGACAGGAGCGGCGACACGATGACGGTGGGCCCCGCCCCGGCCTCGCGCAGCAGGGCGGTGGCGACGAAGTAGACGGCGGACTTGCCCCAGCCGGTGCGCTGCACGACGAGCGCGCGCGCGTGGTCCGCCACGAGCGCGCGGATGGCCGTCCACTGGTCCTCGCGCAGGCGCGCGTGCGGCGACCCGACGAGCCGGGCGAGGACGGTCTGGGCGCGCTCGTGCAGGACGGCATCGGTCGGGGTCTCGGGGGGCGTCACGAGGGCCAGTCTCGCGGGCGCCTCGGACACGGGCGACCGGCCGTCCACAGGCGGCGCGGTGCGGAGTCGTCCACGGGCCGGGCTCAAGTGCGGGACCCTGGGCACCGACACTCCACGCGAGCAGCGACGATCCGGGGGGAACCATGTCCGCACCGCTCCAGCGCACGGCGGCGGTCCTTGCCGCTGGCGCCCTCGCGCTCGGCCTCGCCGGGTGCAGCGCCCTTGCGGGCGGCGGCGGGGAGGCGGTGACCGACTGGGGCACGGCGACGCCGGCCGCTGAGCCCGCGGACGACGCGACCGGTCCGGGCCCGCTCGACGCGCTCCTGCCCGCGCCGGAGGAGCTGCCCGGCGGCGGCTGGCAGCTCGACGCGGCCGGCGCGCAGCGGGAGCAGGGCGCGGACGTCCCGGAGGCCACGTGCCTCCTGGACGTCACCCCGGCGCTGTCGCCGGAGGAGTACGCGACCGAGTCCGGCCGGGGCTACCTGGTCGACGGCCGCGACGACTACCTCATGGTCTACGTGTACGAGGTCGCGGCCGCCGAGCAGCTCGGCGCCACCCTGGCCGCCGAGCTCGCCGCGTGCTCGGGCGGTTACGAGGGCCGGGACGACCAGGGCACCTACACGATCACGATGTCCCCGTCGGCGGTGGTCGTCCCCGGTGCGGCCGCGGGCGTGTGCCGGACGCACGAGATCGCCTTCGACGACGGGGTCACCACCCTGGGCACCTTCTGCCTGGCGGCGACGGGCAACCACATGGTCACCGTGATCGACATCGCGCAGGACGGCGGTCAGCTGGACGCGGCGGAGATGACCGCGGTCCTCGCCGCGGCGACGACCCGGGCGTTCGCGCCGGCCTGACCGAAGAATGGGCGACCGGTACCGGCGCGAATCCTTCCGATCCCATTTTCCCGCGCGTCGTCGGGTGCATTCGGGGCCCGCAGCGCGGCGTCCGAAATCGCCCTCCGGCCGCCCCGGCGCGGTGCGCACGTCCGGGTCAATACCAGGCCCGCGCGGCCGCGTCCAGGCCCGGCGCGCCGTCGGGGTCGCGCGCACGCCTCGACGTCTGCCCTGGTCAGGGCCCAGGGCGGCCGCGTCGACCGGCCGCCGGAGCGGGCGTGGACGCTCGTTGCTCGCCGTCCGTTTTGCCTGCTATGTTCCCCCGGCTCATTGGGCGCCGATAGAATGCGGCGCCCGCGGTCCCTTGGGGGAAGGAATCACATGCGGAACACGCTCAGGCTCGCGCTCGTCGGGGTCATCGCGGTCGGCACTCTGGGGGTCGGCGCCAGCGTCGCCTCCGCGGCCGACTCGAACTGCCCCCTCGGTGCGGCGTGCGCGTTCGACGGGTACGCCTACTCGGGTCCCACCGTCGTGACGGCGTACAACAACACCAACCTGTGGGGCACGTCCTACAACGACGACGCCAGCTCCGCCGCGGCGAACGGCCGCAACTGCAAGTACTCCCGCTTCTACGCCGACACGACGTACAGCAGCGGGGGCTCTGGGCCCTACTTCACGCTCTACAGCAAGTACAAGCTGGGCTACAACTACCAGGACCCGGACCTGTCCAACGGCGCCGGCTACAACGGCTCCGGCAACTGGGACAACCGGGTGAGCGCCATCGAGTTCGCAGGCTGCTGATCCGTGGGGCGGTGCGGCCCCCGGTCGCACCGCCCGACGTCCGACCCCCGATGACCCACGAACCACCCCGGCCGACGTGCCCGGGACGACGAAGGAGCGGACAGTTGCGACGCGGCCCTCTGACCCTCACCACCTGTGCCGCCGTCGTCGGCGCCGCGCTCCTGGGCGGCTGCTCCTCCGCGCCCAGCGACGCGCCCGCTCCCGCGGTGGACCTCGACTCGGTGAACGGCCTCGACCTCAACCCGGTGCTCGACGCCGCGACGGGTGCGGTGACGCTGCCCTACGACCGGTTCGTCGAGTCGTACGAGGAGATGGACGTCATCTCGGTCGCGAGCTCCACCCTCATCTCGGCGTGCGCCGCGAAGTCCGGCGTCCGCTTCCCGGCGCCGACCCTGACCGCCGACACGGCCCCCTACGTCTCCGAGCTCTACTTCGGCCCCTGGACGACGGCGCAGGCGAGCCGCTTCGGGTTCGTCCGGCCGATGAGCGACGCCGACCTGGTCGCCAACGGGATCGTCGCGGACGACGGCACGGCCGCCGACGAGGAGGAACCGGCCCAGGACGTCGGCGAGCTCTCCGAGGCCGACTACGCCGTCATGGGCGCCTGCTCGAGCGCCCCGGAGGTGGCGCAGCTCAACACCGCGCTGATGCACGACGGCCCCTGGGTCACCCAGATCGAGGCGGCATCGGGCAAGGTGCTCGACCAGCCCGCCGCCAAGGCGGCCATCGAGGAGCTCGGGCGCTGCTACGACGACGCCGGCCTCGAGCCCGACTCGGCGAACCCGTGGATGGTCGCTGGCGCCCGGGGTGACGCCATCACGGAGGAGCAGATCGCCCTCGCGCTCAAGGTCGTCGCCTGCAAGGACGAGGTGGACTTCACCGCGCGGATGGCGCGGGTGGAGGCCCAGCTCCAGGCGCCGGTGATCGCCGAGTACACGGACGAGCTGGTCGCGCAGCGGCGGGCGCTCGACGAGGCCGTCGCGAAGGGACGCGAGATCCTCGCCGGTGCACCGCAGGCGGGGACCTCGAGGTGACGACGGAGGAGGCGGACGCCCCGCGGACGCCGGCGCGGTCCCGATGGCTGTGGGTCTGGGTGCTGGGCTGCGTCCTGGCGCTCGTGGCCGCCTTCGGGCTCGGCACGCTCGTGCGGTCCCCCTGGGACCAGGCGATCGCGAACTCCGAGAGCGATCCGCTGGTCACGGCCACGGTCGAGGAACGAACGATCGGCGCCGGGACGGCGGACGCGCCGGGCGTGGTCGCGGCGGGCGTCGTCACCTCGGTGACCGTGAGCGGCGAGACGCCCTCGGTCGTGACCGCCGTGGGCACCCCGGCGGGCCAGACCCTCGCCGCCGGCCAGGTCCTCGCCGAGGTCTCCGGGCGGCCTCTCGTCGCGCTCACCCTGCCCTTCCCGCTCTACCGCGACCTCACGCCGGGTGTGACCGGGCCCGACGTGACGGCCGTCCAGACGGCCCTCGCCGAGCTCGGCCTGTTCCACGGCGCCGCGGACGGCGAGTACGGGCCCGTGACGTCCGCGGCGGTCGAGCAGCTGTACCGGCGGGTGGGCGCCACCGCGCCCGCCGCGCCGGAGGAGGCGACGGCCGCGCTCGAGGCGGCGACCGTCGCGCTCGAGTCCGCCG
>JAEWYD010000256.1 GCA_023462275.1 Actinomycetes bacterium | reverse complement strand
GCCTCCACCAGCGTGGCGAGCGCACGGCGTGCGCGCGAGTCGTCGGCGTCGTCGGCCCAGCGGGCCGGGTCCAGCCCCAGCACGTCGAGCATCGCGCGCACGGCGACGAGCGCGGCGCGCACCTCGGCCGGCGTGCCGTCCGCGAGGGCGACGTTGCCGAGCCGGACGTGCTCGTGCACGACGGCGAGCGCGGCCGGGACGTTCAGGTCGTCGTCCAGGGCGGCGGCGAAGGTGGCGGGCAGCTCGGCCCCGGCCACCTCCTCGGCCGGCACGACGCCCGCCCGCTCCGCCGCACGCTCGGCGAAGCCCGCGATGCGCTCCCAGGTCGCCTGCGCCTCGGTCAGCGTGTCCGGCCCCCACTCGAGGGTCGAGCGGTAGTGCGCCGCCGTCAAGGCGTACCGCACGACGACGGCGCGCGCCTGCGCCAGCACGTCAGAGACGAGCAGGAAGTTCCCGAGCGACTTGCTCATCTTCGCGCCGTTGACGTTCAGCAGGCCGGCGTGCATCCACAGCTGGGCGAAGCCGTCGCCCGCCGCGCGCGACTGCGCGAGCTCGTTCTCGTGGTGCGGGAACCGCAGGTCGCGCCCGCCGCCGTGGATGTCGAACGCCGCGCCGAGGTACCGCCGGGCCATGGCGGAGCACTCCAGGTGCCAGCCCGGCCGGCCCCGGCCGTACGGCGTCGGCCACGCGGCCGTCTCCGGCTCGCCGGGCTTCGGCGCCTTCCACAGCGCGAAGTCGCGCGGGTCGCGCTTGCCGCTGGTGCCGGCGCCGTCCTCGTCCGGCATCTCGTCCGGCCGCTGGTTGGTGAGGGCGCCGTACCCGGGCCACGAGCGGACGTCGAACCAGACGTCCCCGTCGCCGGTCGCGTAGGCGTGGCCGCCGGCCACGAGGCGCTCCATGAGCTCGACCATCTCGGTGACGTGACCGGTGGCGCGCGGCTCGTAGGTCGGGGGCAGGACGCCGAGGGCCGCGTAGGCCGCTGCGAACTCCCGCTCGAAGCGGTGCGCCCACGCCCACCAGGCGACGCCCGCCTCGCCGGACCTCTCCAGGATCTTGTCGTCCACGTCGGTGACGTTGCGGACGAAGGTGACCTCCTGCCCCGTCCGGAGCAGCCAGCGCACGAGCACGTCGAAGCCGACGGCGGTCTTCAGGTGGCCGATGTGGGGCGCGCCCTGCACGGTGGCGCCGCAGACGTAGATCCCCACGTGGCCGGGCCGGATCGGCACGAGCGCACGGACGGTGCGGGTCGCGGAGTCGTACAGGTGCAGGGTCACCGCGCCAGGGTACCGGCGCGCCCGCGCAGCGCTGGACCTCGGTGGGGACCGGACGACATGATCCAGGTATGGCACACGCGGTGGTGGCGACCAGCTTCGGTGGACCGGAGGTCCTCGACGTCGTCGAGGTGGACCCCGGGGCGCCCGGCCCGGACGAGTTGCTCCTCGAGGTCCGCGCGGCCGGCGTCAACCCCACGGACTGGAAGCTGTACTCGGGCGCCTGGGGCACCGACGTGGCGACCCTGCCCATCCGGCTCGGCCGCGAGGCCTCCGGCGTCGTCCTCGCGGTCGGACCGGGCGTGACGTCGGTCGCCGTCGGTGACGAGGTCATCGCCTACGAGGCGCGGGGCGCCTACACCGACCGCATCGTCGTCCCGGCCTCGGCCGTGTTCCCCAAGCCCGCCGGCATGAGCTTCGAGAAGGCGGCCGGCCTCATGGTCTCGGGCGTCACCGCGGCGCACGCGCTCGCCGCGACCCGCGTGGGCGCCGGCGACACCGTGCTGGTGCACGGCGCGAGCGGCGGCGTCGGCGCGATGGTCGTGCAGCTCGCACGGGCGAAGGGGGCGCGCGTCATCGGCACCGCCGACCCGAGCAACCACGAGTACCTCGTGGACCTGGGCGCCGTGCCCGTCGGCTACGGCCCGGGCCTCGCCGACCGCGTGCGGCTGGCCGCCCACGGCCGGCTGACGGCCGCGATCGACGCCTCGGGCACCCGCGAGGCGCTGGACACCTCGGTGGCTCTGGTCCGCGACCGCCGGCGGATCGCCACGGTCGTCGGCTACGGCTACGGCGCCGCCCTCGGCATCCGGTTGCTGGGCAAGGCACCGGGCGCCGACCCCGGCACCGAGATCCGGGCGGCCGCGCGCGGGCAGCTGGTCCGGCTCGTCGAGCAGGGGCGCGTGGACGTCCGCGTCGGTGCGACCTACCCGCTCGCCGACGCCGCGCGGGCGCACCGCGCCGGCATCGAGATGCGGGTCCAGGGCAAGATCATCCTCGTGCCGGGTCAGCAGCCCGAGGCACGATCAGCGCAGAAGCAAGGGCGGCGACTCCTTCGCCGCGCCCGGTGAACCCGAGGGCGTCCGAGGTCGTCGCCGAGACGCTCACGGGCGCCCCGCACGCCGCGCTCAGGGCGGCCTCCGCCTCCGCGCGGCGGGTCCCGACGCGCGGGCGGTTCCCCACCACCTGGACGGCCACGTTCCCGACGTCGTAGCCGGCGGCGCGCACGAGCCGGGCGGCCTCGGCCAGGAGCGTCGCGCCCGCCGCGCCCGCCCAGCGCGGGTCCGACGTGCCGAAGACCGCCCCGAGGTCACCCAGGCCCGCCGCGGACAGCAGCGCGTCCGCCGCCGCGTGCGCCGCCACGTCACCGTCGGAGTGCCCGGCCAGGCCCACCTCGCCCGGCCAGTGCAGGCCCGCGACCCACATCGGCCGGCCGCTGTCGGGCGCGTCGAACGCGTGCACGTCGGTGCCGATGCCAGTCCTGGGCAGGCCCTGCGGCCCCCACCCGTCGCTCATGCGTCCTCCTCGAGGAGCAGCTCGGCGACGCGCAGGTCGCGCGCCGTGGTGACCTTGGCGGACCGCTCGTCGCCGGCGACGAGCCAGACCGGCTCGCCGAGGCGCTCCACGAGACCCGCGTCGTCCGAGGCCGCGACGGACTCGTCGTCGGCCGCTCCGGCCGCCGCCGCGTGCGCGCGCTCGAGCAGGCCGCGGTCGAAGCCCTGCGGCGTCTGCACCGCCCGCAGCGTCGAGCGCGGCAGGGTCGCCAGGACGGGGACGACGTCGCCCGCTCCGGGGTCCACGCGCTTGATGGTGTCCGCCACGGGGACCGCCGGCACGACGGCGAGATGGCCGCTGCGGACGGCCCCGACGACGCGCCGGACGACGTGGGCGGGCGTGCCCGGCCGGGCCGCGTCGTGCACCAGGACGACGTCCACGCCCGGGTAGGGAGTCAGGGCCGCCAGCGCCGCCGCGACGGACGCCTGGCGGGTCGCGCCACCGGGCACCACGGCGAGCGGCACGTCGAGCCCGGCGTCGCCCAGGGCGTCCACGACGGCGTCCCGCACGGCGGCGAGGTGCTCGGCCGGTGCGGTGACGACGAGCACGGCGAGCGGCTCGGGGCACGCGGCGACGAGCCCCTGCGCGGCGCGCGCCACGATCGGCACGCCCGCCAGGGGCACCAGGGCCTTCGGCAGGCGGTGCCCGAGCCGCGTGCCTCCGCCGGCGGCGGTGAGGACGACGGCGAGGGTCACCGGACGCTCGTCAGCAGGCGCGGCTCAGACCGCGTCGCTCAGGACGCGAGGACCTCGTCGAGGATGGCCTCCGCCTTGTCCTCGGCCGTGTGCTCGGCGAGTGCGAGCTCGGAGACGAGGATCTGCCGGGCCTTGGCCAGCATGCGCTTCTCGCCCGCGGAGAGGCCGCGGTCGGCGTCGCGGCGCGACAGGTCGCGGACGACCTCGGCAACCTTGATGACGTCGCCGGAGGCCAGCTTCTCGAGGTTGGCCTTGTACCGGCGCGACCAGTTGGTCGGCTCCTCGGTGTAGGGCGCGCGCAGCACGTCGAAGACGCGCTCGAGACCCTCCTGCCCGACCACGTCACGGACGCCGACGAGGTCGACGTTCTCCGCGGGGACCTCGATGGTCAGGTCGCCCTGGGCCACCTTGAGCTTGAGGTACAGCTTGTCCTCGCCCCGGATGGTCCTTGTCTTGATCTCCTCGATCAGCGCTGCGCCGTGATGCGGATAGACAACGGTCTCGCCTACGGTGAAGGTCATGTAAGGCGTCCCCTTTCGCGGATGCCCATCCTACCACGCGCTCGCGCGCGCCCTCCCGGCGATAGGCACGTTTGTGCAGGTCAGCGCCCGTGCGGGCCGGTGGCTACCGGCCCGCGGGGCACCGGCGGCGTGCCGTGGGTCACCCGAAGCGGCCCGAGATGTAGTCCTCCGTGGCCTTCTGGGCGGGCGTGGAGAAGATCACCCCGGTGTCGTCCATCTCGACGAGCCGGCCCGGCTGCCCGGCCTCGGTCACGTTGAAGAACGCGGTGCGGTCGCTGACCCGGGCGGCCTGCTGCATGTTGTGCGTCACGATGACGATCGTGTACGAGTCCTTCAGCTCGGCGATGAGGTCCTCGATCGCGAGCGTGGAGATCGGGTCGAGGGCGGATGCCGGCTCGTCCATGAGCAGGACCTGCGGCTTCACGGCGATCGCCCGCGCGATGCACAGCCGCTGCTGCTGACCGCCGGACAGCGAGGAGCCCGGCCGGCTCAGCCGGTCCTTCACCTCGTTCCAGAGGTTCGCGCCCCGCAGCGAGCGCTCGACGAGGTCCGCGGCGTCGGACTTGCCGATCCGGCGGTTGTTCAGGCGCACGCCCGCGAGCACGTTCTCGGCGATCGACATCGTGGGGAACGGGTTGGGCCGCTGGAACACCATGCCCACCTGCCGGCGGACCGCCACCGGGTCGACGTCGGGCCCGTACAGGTCCACGCCGTCCATGGTGATCGTGCCCTCGACGCGTGCGCCAGGGATCACCTCGTGCATCCGGTTGAGGGTGCGCAGGAAGGTCGACTTGCCGCAGCCCGACGGGCCGATCAGCGCGGTCACCGACCGCGGCTCGATGGCCATCGCCACGTCGGCGACAGCCAGGAAGCTGCCGTAGGAGACGTTCAGGTCGGCGATGTCGATCCGTTGTGCCATGGGGCGGTCCTGTCCGAGGGGGGTCGAGGCGCGGCGGTCGAGGGCCGCGGCCGTGGGGCGGGGGGTCAGCGTGGACGGGGCGGACGGAACGGTCATCGGGCACCCTTCGGGGAGAACCAGCGGGCGACGAGGCGCGCCAGGAGGTTGAGGAGCATCACGACGATGAAGAGGGTCAGCGCGGCGGCCCACGCCCGCTGGATGGTGACGTCCGGGATGCAGGTGCCCTCGACGCCGTTGCACGGGACCAGGCCCTGGCTGTACTGACGGAAGACGTAGACCGGGAGCGTCATCATCCGGCCCTCGAAGAGGTTGGAGTTGATCGAGTCGATCACGCCGACCGTCACCAGGAGCGGCGCCGTCTCGCCGATGACGCGGGCGATGGCGAGCATCACCGACGTCACGAGGCCCGCCGCGGCCGTGCGCAGCACCACCTTCACCACGGTGAGCCATGTCGGCACGCCGAGGGCGAGCGACGCCTCCCGCAGCTCGTTCGGCACGAGGCGGAGCATCTCCTCCGACGAGCGCACCACGACCGGGATCATGAGCACCGACAGGGCGACGGAGCCCATCACGCCCATCCGGATGCCCGGGCCGAGGATGACGGCGAACAGCGCGTAGGCGAACAGGCCCGCGACGATCGACGGGATGCCCGTCATGACGTCGACGAAGAACGTCACCGCCCGCGCCAGGTGGCCGCGGCCGTACTCCACCAGGTAGATGGCGGTGAGCAGGCCGATCGGGACGGAGATCAGGGTCGCGAACAGCGTGGTCTCGAGGGTGCCGAGGATCGCGTGGTAGGCACCGCCGGCGTCCATGCCGCCGAAGACGCCGCGCATCGAGTGCAGCAGGAAGTACCCGTCGAGGCGGCGGGCGCCGTTGGACACGACGGTCCACGTCAGCGACACGAGCGGGATGACCGCGAGCACGAACGCGCCGGTGATCAGCACGCGCATCGCGACGTCCGTGCGCCGGCGGCGCGGGTCCGTCGTCGTCAGGAGGCGACGCAGGTCCGTCTCCGGGGCCGTCTGGGTGGTGGTCGCCATGTCAGTTGGCCCCCGAGAAGTCCTTGCGCCGCGCGACGATCGCGCGGGCCGCCATGTTGACGGCGAGAGTGATGACGAACAGCGCGAGGCCCGTCGCGATCAGCGTGGAGACGCCGGTGAGGTTGGCCTCGGGGAACTGCAGCGCGATGTTGGCCGCGATGGTCTGCTGCTGGCCCGCCTTGAAGAGGTCGAACGAGTACAGCAGGCCCGGCGACAGGATCATGACCACGGCCATCGTCTCCCCGAGCGCGCGGCCCAGGCCGAGCATGGCGGCGGAGACGATGCCGGACCGGGCGAACGGCAGCACCGCCGTGCGGACCATCTCCCAGCGGGTGGCGCCGAGCGCGAGCGCCGCCTCCTCGTGCAGCCGCGGCGTCTGGAGGAACACCTCGCGGCAGACGGCGGTGATGATCGGCAGGATCATGACGGCGAGCACGACGGCGACCGTCGCCATCACGCGCCCCGTCGGGGAGACCGGGCCGGAGAACGGCGGGAACCAGCCCAGCCACTGCGCGAGGCGCTCCCACACCGGCTCCACGAGCGGCGCCAGCACGAGCCCGCCCCACAGGCCGTAGACGACCGACGGGATCGCGGCGAGCAGGTCGACGAGGTAGCCGAGGGCCTGGGCCAGGCGGCGCGGCGCATAGTGCGAGATGAACAGCGCGATGCCGATCGAGACCGGCGTCGCCAGGAGCAGCGCCAGGGCGGCCGCGAGCACGGACCCGAAGAGCAGGGGGCCGACGAACTCCAGGATCGAGCTGTCCTTGGGGAACCAGGCCACGGCGTCGGACAGCCGCTCGGGCGTCGACGTCAGCGCCGGCCACGCGCGGACCACCAGGAAGGCGGCCACCGCGGCGAGGATCACGAGGATGAGGGCGCCGGCGCCGGTCGCCACACCCCGGAACACGCGCGAGCCGCCGCGGTCGCTCGAGCGACGGCGGCGGAGGAGCCCTGCCGCCGCGGGGGCCTGCGCGGCGGGGGCGGGGGGAGTCTCGGTTCGGGTCACGCCTTCTCCAGGTCGGTGTCACGGGCGGGGCCCGCGCCGCCGGGGG
>JAEWYD010000255.1 GCA_023462275.1 Actinomycetes bacterium | reverse complement strand
GGACGGGCACGGCGGGCCCCGCCAGGGGCACGTCGCACGCCAGCACGACGACCGGGGCGTCGTCCGCGCGGCGGGCGTCGAGCGCGGCGAGACCGGCGTCGAGCCCGGCGACGGGCCCGCCCAGCGGCGGGTGCTCGAGCACCGTCGGCACGCCTGGTCGGGCCAGGTGGTCGGGACCGACGACGACGACGGCGCGGGCACCACCCACGGCCGCGAGGACGTGGTCGAGCATCGTGCGCTCGCCCACGGAGACCTCCGCCTTCACGACGCCGCCCAGACGCCGCCCCTCGCCGCCCGCCAGGACGACGGCGTCGTACACGAGCACGTTCACTGGTCCTCCCGACGCCAGTCGCCCGACCGCCCGCCCGACTTGGCGAGCAGCCGCACGTCCGTGACGGACGTGCTCTTGTCGATGCCCTTGACCATGTCCACGAGGGCCAGGGCCGCGACGCTCACGGCCATCAGGGCCTCCATCTCGACGCCCGTCCGGTCCGCCGTCCGGACCGTCGCCGTGATGGTGACGCCGCCGTCGTCGATCTCGAGGTCGACGACGGCGCCGTGCACGCCGATGACGTGGGCCAGCGGGAGGAGCTCCGGGGTGCGCTTGGCCGCGGCGATGCCCGCGATGCGCGCGACCGCGAGGGCGTCACCCTTGGGGACCGCGTCGTCGCGCAGCGCCGCGATGACGGCCGAGGAGCACACGACACGCCCCTGCGCCGTCGCGCTGCGCACCGTGGGCTGCTTCTCGGTCACGTCGACCATCCGGGCGCGCCCGGCGTCGTCCAGATGGGTCAGTCGCACCAGCCGCTCCTCGTCACCGTCACCACGTCGCCTGCCTGCACAGCCTCCACCTCGGCCGGGACGACCGCCAGACCCGTGGACCGGGCCAATCCGGTGACCAGGTGCGAGCCCGACCCGCCGGCCGCCACGCGGCGCACCCGCAGCCCGCCGTCCCCCGCCGTCACGACCACGGGCATGTACTGCACCCGACCCGGCGGCGAGCGCCAGCCGTCCTCGACGACCGCGGGCGCCGTCGGCGGCTCGACGTCCGCACAACCGCGCAGCCGCCGCAGGACGGGTCGCACGAACACCTCGAAGGACACGTGGACGCTCACCGGGTTGCCCGGCAGCCCGATCACCGGGGTACCGGCGGGCAGGCGGCCCGCGGCCTGCGGCTTGCCGGGCTGCATGGCGACCGGCACGAACTCCACGGTTCCCCAGGTCGTCAGGACCTCCTTGACGACGTCGTACGCGCCCACGCTGACGCCACCGGAGGTCACGACCAGGTCCACGGCGCCGTCCTGCGCAGCCAGCACGGCGCGCAGGCTGTCGGCGTCGTCCGGGACGTGGCCGAGGCGGACGGGCACGCACCCGGCCGACCGCACCGCGGCGGCCAGGAGGCGGGAGTTGGAGTCCGGGATCTGCCCGCGGCGGACGGGCTCCCCGGCCGCCACCAGCTCCGACCCGGTCGCGAGGACGGCGACGACGGGGCGCCGGTGCACGGCCACCCGACCGGTCCCGGCCGCCGCCGCCGCACCCAGGTGGACGGGTCGCAGCTCGGTTCCTGCGGCCAGCACCAACGCACCCGCGGCGGTGTCCTCCCCCGCGCGGCGGACGTTCGCGCCCATCGGGACGGCGGCGCGCACGCCCACGACGTCCGTCCCGGCGTCGGTCAGCTCGACGGGCACGACGGCGTCGGCGCCGGGCGGCAGCGGCGCACCGGTCATGATGCGCGCGCAGGTGCCCGGCTCGACCCGCGGGACCGCGGCGGAGCCGGCGGCCAGGTCCGCGACGACCGGCAGGCGGACCGGCGCCTCCGCCGACGCCACCGCGACGTCGGCGGCACGCACCGCGTACCCGTCCATCGCCGAGTTGTCCCAGGCCGGGACGTCCGTGGCCGCCCGGACGTCGGCCGCGAGCACGAGCCCGAGCGCGTCGTCGAGGTCGACGTCCACCGCCGGCAGCGGCGCGACGAGGTCGAGGACGGCGGCCTGGTGCTCCAGGACGCTGCGGGTCGCCGCGTGCGGCATCAGTACCTCGCGATCGTGGGGTCGACGTCGGCGGACCAGGCCAGGATGCCGCCCGCGAGGTTCGCCGCATCGCGGCCCGCCCCGGCGAGCAGGCGCGCAGCGGCAGCCGAGCGCACCCCGCTGTGGCAGTAGACCACCACCGGTCGGTCCGCCGGGATCTCGGTCAGCCGGGCGGGCAGCTGGTCGAGCGGGACGGCCAGCCCGCCCGGGATCACGGCGATCGCGCGCTCGAACGGCTCCCGGACGTCCAGCAGCGTGACGGCGTCCGCGGCGAGCAGCTCGGCCAGCTCGCTGGCGCTGACCTCGCGGACCTCGGGGGCCTCGCGGACGTCGTGGACGTCGTCGGCGTAGGGGCCCGCCGGGACGACGACGTCGGCTGCGACGGGCCGACCCGCCGGCTCGGTCCCGGCCGACGCGGGCGCGCCGCGCAGGGGAACCTCGGCCCACCGCGCGGTCAGGGCGTCGAGGACGGCGACCCGGCCCAGCAGCGGCTCACCGGCGCCCACGACGAGCTTCACCACCTCGGCCGCCATGAGCGAGCCGACCTGGCCGCACATCGCGCCGAGGACGCCGCCGACGGCGCACGAGGGCACGGACCCCGGTGGCGGCGGGCTGGGGAACAGGTCCCGCAGCTGCACCGGCGCCACACCCGCGGGCGGGCGGCCCCAGAAGACGCTCACCTGTGCGTCGAAGCGGAACACCGACCCCCACACCTCGGGCAGCCCCAGGCGTACGCACGCGTCGTTGACGGCGTACCGCGTCGGGAAGTTGTCGGTGCCGTCGACGACGAGGTCGTAGTCGGCGAGCAGGTGGGCGTTCTCGGCGGTCAGCCGGCACCGGTGCTCGACGACCTCGATCTCGGGCGAGACCCGGCGCACGGCGTCCGCGGCGCTGGCGGTCTTGGGCCGGCCGACGTCCGCGGTCCCGTGCACCACCTGACGCTGCAGGTTGGTGAGGTCCACGGCGTCGTCGTCGACGATCCCGAGCCGGCCCACGCCGGCCGCGGCCAGGTAGAGCAGGACGGGCGCGCCGAGGCCCCCGGCCCCGACGACGCACACCCGCGCGGCACGCAGCCGCCGCTGGCCGAGCTCGCCCACGT
>JAEWYD010000254.1 GCA_023462275.1 Actinomycetes bacterium | reverse complement strand
CGCGTCGTCGGCGGCACCGTCCGCTGCGGCGGCCATCACGTCGGCCGGCGTGGCACCGGGGCCGGCCGCGCCGTCGCCGTACCGCCAGCCCTCGAGCGCGCCCGGCGTCGGCACGGCGGTGTCGGAGCCCTCCATGGACATCTGCCAGTCGCCGTCGGCCGGAGCCGTCCAGTAGGACCAGTACTGGCCCGTGAAGGTGGCGGGGCACGGGTCCGGCGCCGCGTCGATGGCGCAGATCATCCCGGCCGCGTCCTTGGCGGGCGTGAAGCCGGCGGTCTCGAGCGCCTCGGTGCCGGTCGCGGCGGTCGGCGCGCAGCCGACGCTGATCGACCCACCCACGGCGGTGGCGTCGACGACGACGGTGACGCCGGCCGGGTCCGTGCAGCCGCCCGACAGGTCGGGCGCGGCGTCGGCGGCCAGCGCGGCGGGCGCCACGGCGACCGAGGCGCCGGCGAGGAGCAGGGTGGTGAGCATCCTGCGACCGCGCAGGGGGGAGAAGGACATCGGTGCCTCTTTCTGAGGGGTCCGTGACGGACCCGGCACCGTCGTCACCACGCGGCTCGTACGGACGAGCGGTGCGGCGACGGACGACCCGGGCTCCGTCCCGCATGCCTCGACGGTAGGAGCCTCTCGACCCGAGGCAGGTACTCCGGCTCGTCGGACTCACGTCCGACCTACGGTTGCGGGTCAGCGCCGGACTTGGACCGGCTTCCCCTACCTACGGGCCACTGCGAAAGCACCACCCGAGCGGGTGGTGGCCTCACCGTACTGCAGCGGGCCGACGCGGTCGCCCGGCGTCCGGGGCAGCGCGGGTCGGACTTGCCCCGGGCGCGGCCGGTGAGCGAAGGTGCGCCGAGACGAAGGGGAGGTCCGGTGCGGGTCTACACGCGAGCAGGTGACGACGGCACGACGGGCCGGTTCCTCGGCGGGCGGGTCTCCAAGGCCGACGCCGTGGTGGCGGCGTGCGGGGACCTCGACGAGGCGGTGTCCGTGCTCGGCGTCGCTCGCGCGACCTGCGCGGATGTGGACCTCGCCGCCGAGGTCCTCGTCCGCCAGCGGGAGCTCTTCGTCGTCGCGGCCGACGTCGCCACGAACCCCTCCCATCGCGACCGGCTCCAGCCCGGCGTGTCCCTCGTGACGCAGGAGATGGTGGACGCGCTCGAGGCGGCGATCGACGTCCGGGTCGCGGCGCGGCCGCTCCGGCCGGTGTTCCTCGTGCCGGGGACGAACGCCACGTCCGCGCACCTGGACCACGGCCGCACGGTGGTGCGGCGCGCGGAGCGGGCCGTCGTCGGCCTGCGGGACGGGGGGACGGACGTGAGCGACGCCGTCGTGCGCTACCTCAACCGGCTCTCCGACCTCCTCTACGTCCTCGCCCGGGACGCAGCGGGTGAACCTGAGCCGCCGAGTCACGACTGACGCGTCATGGTCGGGCGCCAGCGCCTACTCTCCCTGCAGAGGCGTCCGTCGGGGACGCGCGAGAGGCGGGAGCGGGCCGGGTGTCGCTGGAGCTGGCGCCCTGTGAGGTGCACGGGGAGGGCGGCGAGCTCGTGGCTGCCGGCCACATCAGGTCGGCGGACGAGTCGTCGCTCCAGGTGAGCGCGCCCCGCTACAGCGGCCACGTCCTCGCGCCCGGCGACCTCGTGGTCCTCGAGGTCGCCAGCGCCGTCCGCGGCGAGTGCACCTTCGACGCCGTCGTCGCCGGCAGCCGGCCGGGGTTCATCGACCTGGCCGACCTGCGCCTGCGCGACGTGCGGCAGCGTCGCACCGCGGTCCGCGTCCCGGTCACCCTGGCCTTCTCGTTCGACGCCGTCGTGGAGGACGGCGAGGACGTGCCGCTGGAGCCGCCGCTGGCCGCCCTGGTGCTCGACCTCAGCGCCGACGGCATGCGTTTCCGCACCGACCAGCCGCTCCCGATCGGCACCCAGCTCCGCGCTGAGTTCCCCGCCCGCCGTCCGGTGCCCCTGCTCGTGGAGGTGCTGCGGCACGAGGACCTGCGCGGCGGGACGGCGCACGGCTGCCGGTTCGTCGGCATCACGGAGCGCGAGCGCGACCTCCTCATCCAGTTCGTCCTCCAGGAGGAGCGCCGGATCCTCGTCGAGCGGCGCGAGGCCCTCACGGGCTGAGCCACCCGGGCCGCGCCGTGCCGGCCGCGTGCGACGCGCCTCACCGTCCCGCAGCCGCCGACGACGACCGTGGCAGGATGCCGGGGTGACGACCTCACCCGCCCCCGCCCACCGCTACTTCGGCTCCGACAACTACGCCGGGGTCCACCCCGAGATCCTCGCCGCGCTGGCCGAGGCGAACGTCGGCCACGAGGTGTCCTACGGCGCCGACGCGTGGACCGCGAGGCTGGGTGGCGTGCTCGGGGAGCTGTTCGGTCGGCCGGTGGAGGCGTACCCCGTCCTCACGGGGACGGGCGCGAACGTCGTCGGGCTGCAGGCGATGCTGCCGCGGTGGGGCGCCGTGATCTGCACGGAGACGGCCCACATCAACACCGACGAGAACGCGGCACCCGAGCGGGTGGGCGGTCTCAAGCTCCTGACGGTCCCCGCCCCGGACGGTCGGCTCACGCCCGAGGGCGTGACGAGCCGGCTCGGCGGCCGCGACGACGAGCACCGCGCCCAGCCCGGCGTCGTCTCGATCACCCAGTCGACCGAGCTGGGCACGTGCTACACGCCCGACCAGGTGGCCGCGCTCGCCGACCTCGCCCACCGCGAGGGCCTGTGGCTGCACATGGACGGCGCCCGGCTCGCGAACGCGGCGGCGACGCTCGGCGTGCCCCTGCGCACCTTCACCGCGGACGCAGGTGTGGACGTCCTCTCGCTGGGCGGGACGAAGAACGGCGCCCTCGGTGCCGAGGCGGTCGTCGTGCTCAACCCCGAGGCCGCCGTGGGCGCCCGGTACCTGCGCAAGATCGACATGCAGCTCGCCTCGAAGATGCGGTTCGTCTCCGCGCAGCTCGTCACGCTGTTCTCCGGGGACCTCTGGCTGCGCTCGGCGACCCGCGCGAACGCGATGGCGCGGCGGCTCGCGGACGGCCTGGCCCGGGTCCCGGGCGTGCGGATCGCCCTGCCGGTGGAGGCGAACGCGGTGTTCGCCGTCCTGCCCGACGGCGTCGCCGACGCGGTGCGCGAGCGGTTCCACTTCTACGACTGGGACGGCGAGAAGGGCCTCGTCCGGCTCATGTGCGCCTTCGACACCGACGAGGACGACGTGGACGGTCTGGTGGCCGCGGTCGCCGCAGAGGCGGCCCGCCACTGACCCGACCGACGCTGCCCGGAGGGGCCAGGCGCCTCAGAGGAGCCCGGCGTCGATGAGGCGGAGCGCGAGGGCGTTGCCGTCCGGCCCCCGGACCTCCACGGGCCCGGCCGGGCGGGCCGCACCCTCACGCGCGGGCCCGGGTGCGCCGTGCGACAGCACCTGCTGGGCAGGCGACAGCTCGCGGATGGCGACCACGGCGACGCGGTCGGGGTGCTCCGCGGCGGCCTCGCCGTAGATGTCGGGGTCGGCCTGGCCGTCGTCGCCCACCAGCACCCAGGTCAGCTGGGGGAGCTCCCGCAGGAGCCGACGCAGGGTCGCGCGCTTGTGCTCCCGGCCGCTGCGGAACCAGCCGGAGCTCGTCGGCCCCCAGTCCGTCAGCAGCAGGGGGCCGGCCGGGTACCCGTGCCGGTCCAGGAACCGCCGAACCGCCGGCGCGACGTTCCACGCCCCGGTCGACAGGTAGAACGTCGGCACGCCGTCGTGCGCGGTCTGCCAGCGGCGGTAGAGGTCGGCCATCCCGGGGACCGCCCGCCGCGCGTGCTCGTGCAGCACGAGGCTGTTCCATGCGGCCAGCAGGGGCCGGGGGAGCGCCGTCACCATGACGGTGTCGTCGATGTCGCTGATCATCGCCGTCGCCGGCTCCGGCCCGACCACGAGGACCGGTGCCGTGACCGGGTCCCCGCCCATCGCGAGCGTCACCTGCTGCCAGCCCGGCGGCAGGTCCGCCGGGAGGACGACGTCGACGTAGCCGCCGCGATCGGCACGCACGTGGTGGACGGCGTCCCCGATGCGGACGGTCACGTCCGCGCCCGGCGCCTTGCCGGTCAGGAAGCTGCGCCAGCCCCGTACGGCGCGCTCGGCCGACGCACGGTCGCGTTCGGCCACCTCGACGGCGCGGGTGCCGGGCGGCGCCAGGACGGCGCGCGCGAGCACCCGCACCCACCCGGCGCTGCCGTACCCGGTGTACGGCTCGACGCGCGGCACCCAGCCGCGGCGACGCAGCCACGCGCCGACGAGGCGCGTCAGGCGGTCCTCCAGGCGCGCCGCGGGATGCGGGACCGCGGCCACGGCGTCGTCCGGCTGCACCGGATCAGGCGGTCTTCGCCACGGTCAGGAGCACGACGGAGTCCTCGAGGGCGTTCAGGGCGCTGCGCTCGGGCGGCACGACCAGCAGGTCGCCGGAGCGGCCCTCCCAGGCGGTGGTGACCGTCTCCAGGCGCACCCGGCCCTGGAGCACCTGCACGGTCGCCTCGCCCGGGTTCTCGAACGGATCGGTCGCGCGGCCCGCGCACAGGGCGATCACGGTCTGCCGCAGCACCTTCTCGTGGCCGCCGTGCACGGTGGTCGCACTGCGCCCGGCGGGCGCACGGCGGGCCGACTCGACCTCGCTGCGCGCTAGGGCGACGAGCGAGAGCTTGTCCATGCGGACCTCCTCGGGTCGGGTGCGGCCAGGATAGGCACGAGGCGGTGGGCCCGGCTGGTCGGCGGTCGCCGCGCGCGCGGCGCCGCCCGACGGTAGGACTTGTCCGATGACGGTGATCGGGTTCCACGCGTCCCACGAGCAGGTCCACCCGGCCGCACTCCTCGAGGCGGTCCAGCGCGCCGAGACTGCGGGCTTCGACGCCGCCATGTGCTCGGACCACCTGGCGCCGTGGAGCGCGCGGCAGGGCCACTCCGGCTTCGCCTGGGCGTGGCTCGGCGCCGCGCTCGCGACAACCGACCTGCGGCTCGGCGTCGTCTGTGCGCCGGGGCAGCGTTACCACCCCGCCGTCGTCGCGCAGGCCGCGGCGACGCTGGCGGCGATGTTCCCCGGCCGCTTCTGGGTCGCGCTGGGCTCGGGGGAGAACGCCAACGAGCACGTGACCGGCGACCCGTGGCCCGCGAAGGACGTGCGGGACGCCCGGCTCGTCGAGTGCGTGGGCGTCATCCGACGGCTGCTGGCCGGTCAGGAGGTGACCCACCGCGGGCTCGTCACCGTCGAGCAGGCGCGCGTCTGGTCCCTCCCGGACGAGCCGCCCGCGCTGGTCGCCCCCGCCGTCTCGGTCGCGACGGCCGCCCGGTCCGCGGCCTGGGCCGACGGCCTCATCACGGTGAACCAGCCGCCCACCGTCCTGCGCGAGGTCCTGGCGGCGTACCGCGATGCCGGGGGACGGGGGCCGGCGGCCGTCCAGGTGCACCTGTCGTGGGCGCCCGACGAGCAGACGGCGCTCGGCGCCGCGCACGACCAGTGGCGCTCGAACGTCTTCCCGCCACCGGGGTGCTGGGACCTGTCGACGCCCGCCCACTTCGACGCCGCCGCCGACCGTGTGCGCCCCGACGACGTCCGCGAGGTCGTCAACGTGTCCGCCGATCTGGCGCGGCACGCCGACTGGCTCGCGGGCTACGCGGACCTCGGCTTCGACGAGGTCTACCTGCACCACGTGGGCCAGGAGCAGGGGCCTTTCATCGACGCGTTCGGCGAGCACGTGCTGCCGCAGCTGCGCTCCGGAGCGCTCCGGTGAGGATCACCGACACCTCCGACCTCTGGTGGAAGAACGCGGTCATCTACTGCCTCGACGTCGAGACGTACATGGACGGCGACGGCGACGGCGTCGGCGACCTGCAGGGCCTGTGCGAGCGGATCGACCACCTCGCCGAGCTCGGCGTCACCTGCCTGTGGCTGATGCCGTTCTACCCGACGGCGGACCTCGACGACGGCTACGACGTGACGGACCACTACGGCGTCGACCCGCGGCTCGGGACGCACGGCGACCTGGTCGAGATGATCCGCACCGCGCACGACCGCGGCATGCGCGTCATCGCCGACCTCGTCGTCAACCACACCTCCGACCGGCACCCGTGGTTCCGCGCCGCGCGGTCGAGCCGTGACAACGCCTACCGCGACTACTACGTGTGGCGCTCGGACCCGCCGCCGGACACCTCCGACCTCGTCGTCTTCCCCGGCGAGCAGGAGGGGATCTGGACCCTCGACGAGCGGACGGGGGAGTACTACCTGCACCGCTTCTACGCCCATCAGCCCGACCTCAACGTCGCGAACCCGAAGGTGCGGGACGAGCTGGCGAAGGTCATCGGCTTCTGGCTCGAGCTCGGCCTGGACGGCTTCCGCGTCGATGCCGTGCCGTTCTTCCTCGAGACCCTCGGCGCACGGCCGGACGAGGCGGCTGGGCTGGGCGACCCCCACGACTACCTCCGCTCCCTGCGGTCCTTCCTCTCCAGGCGCCAGGGTTCGGCGATCCTGCTGGGCGAGGTGAACCTGCCCCCGACCGAGCAGCGCACCTACTTCGGCGACGGCGCGGGCGACGAGCTCACCATGCTCTTCGACTTCGTCACCATGCAGCGCCTCTACCTCGCACTGGCGCGCGCCGATGCCGCACCGCTCCTCGAGGCGCTCGCTGGCCGGCCCGAGATCCCCCCGGACTGCCAGTGGGCGACCTTCGTCCGCAACCACGACGAGCTCACGCTGGACAAGCTGAGCGAGGAGGAGCGGCAGGAGGTCTTCGACGCGTTCGGGCCCGAGCCGTCGATGCAGGTGTACGGCCGCGGGCTGCGGCGCCGGCTGCCCCCGATGCTCGACGGCGACCCCCGCCGCATCCGGATGGTCTACTCGCTGCTCTTCGCGCTGCCCGGCACGCCCACGCTGTTCTACGGCGAGGAGATCGGGATGGGGGAGAACCTGGACGCGCCGGGGCGGCTCGCCGTCCGCACGCCGATGCAGTGGTCCGCCGGGCGCAACGGCGGCTTCTCGACCGCGCCCGCCCGGCGGCTGCCCGGACCGGTGACGACCGGGCCGTTCGGGCCCGAGTTCGTCAACGTGGCTGCGCAGCGCCGCGACGAGGAGTCGCTCCTGGGCTTCGTCGCCCTCCTGGTGCGCCGCTACCGGGAGTGCCCCGAGCTCGGGTGGGCGGCCGTGCACGTCCTCGACCAGCCGCGCGACGCCGTCGTGGCCCTGTGCAGCAGGGTCGACGCGGGCACCGTGGTGACGCTGCACAACCTCGGACCGGAGGCCCTGCGGGTGCCGCTCCGCCTCGACGCCGGCGACCCCGGCCGCCGCCTGGTGGACCTGCTGCAGCCCGGCGAGGCCGAGGTCGCCACCGACGGCACGGTCGAGGTCGCCCTCGACGGGTACGGGTACCGCTGGCTGCGTCTGGTGGGGCGCGACACCCGGATGCTCGTGTAGCCGGTTCGCCCCGCGCCACGCGCAGCGGTTAGGTTGGCGACGTGCACGCCCCCCGCCGCGTCGTCGCCGACGGCGAGGCCCTGCGCGCCGGCTTCGCGGCGATCCGGGCCGAGCACGAGGTGCCAGAGTCCTTCGACGCGGCGGCGCTCGCCGAGGCGGAGGCGGCCGCCACCGGGTGGTCCGCCGAGGGCCGCACCGATCTCACCGCGGTGCCGTTCGTGACGCTGGACCCCGCCGGCTCGCGGGACCTGGACCAGGCCCTGCACCTGGAGCGCGACGGCTCCGGCTACCGCGTCCGCTACGCGATCGCCGACGTCGCCGCCTTCGTCACCCCGGGTGGCGCCCTGGACCGGGCGGTCCGCGAGCGGGCCCTGACCGTGTACTGCCCCGACGAGCGGGTGGGGCTGCACCCCCCGGTCCTGAGCGAGGGCGCGGCGTCGCTGCTGCCCGGCTGCGACCGGCCGGCCGTCGTGTGGGACCTGCACCTCGACGCCGACGGCGAGCCGCGGGCCACCACCGTGCACCGCGCCGTCGTGCGCAGCACTGCCCAGCTGGACTACGCGAGCCAGCAGGCGGCGCTCGACGCCGGCACGGCCTCGGACCAGATGACGCTGCTAACGGAGGTCGGGGAGCTGCGGATGGCGCTCGAGCGGGCGCGGGGCGGCGTCTCCCTCGGTCGTCCGGAGCAGGAGGTGGTACCCGTGCCCGGCGGCTGGACGCTGGCGTACCGGTCGCCGGCGCCGATCGAGGAGCACAACGCGCAGATCTCCCTGCTGACCGGCATGACGGCCGCGCGCATGATGCTCGAGGTGGGCGTCGGGGTGCTCCGCACGATGCCGGCGGCCGACGCCGAGGACCTGCGCCGCCTCCGCCGGCGTGCCCTCGCCCTCGGCGTCGCATGGCCGGACGGGGCGGCGTACGTCGACGTCCTGGCAGCTGTCGACCGCCGGCGGCCGGAGGTCGCGGCGTTCCTCACCGCGGCCGTGGGGCTCTTCCGGGGAGCCGCGTGGCAGCCGTTCGACGGCACGCCGCCCGCCGACGTCGTGCACGGAGCGGTGGCCGCGCCCTACGCGCACGTCACGGCGCCCCTGCGGCGCCTCGTCGACCGCTACGGCACCGAGGTCTGCCTCGCGGCCCAGGACGGCGTCGAGCCGCCCGCGTGGGTGACCGAGGGCCTGGTGGGCCTCGGGGAGGCGATGGCGACCGGAGCGCGCCGCGCGGCCGCTGTGGACCGCGCGTGCACCGACCTCGTGGAGGCGGCCGTCCTCGCCCCCCACGTGGGTGAGGAGTTCGACGGCGTGGCGCTCGACGCGCGGACCGTGCAGCTCACGCAGCCCGCGGTCGTGGCCCGGACCGTCGAGGACGACCTGCCGCCCGGACGCACCGTCCGCGTCCGGGTCGACGCGGCCGATCCCGACCAGCGGACCGTGACGCTGCGGCTCGTCGGGTCGCCCGAGCCAGCGGTCGCGGAGCCGTAGGATCCACCAGGACCGGACGGACCAGGAGGCGCCTGTGCAGGAGGGGACTGTCGCGCAGCGACGCCCGCACGCGGTGCTGACCGTGCCGAACCTCATCAGCGTGCTCCGCCTCGCCACCGTGCCGCTCTTCGCGTGGCTGGCGCTCGGCGAGCACGACGCGGCCGCCGTCGCCGTGCTGGCCGTGGCCGGCTTCAGCGATTGGCTCGACGGCAGGCTGGCGCGCCGGCTCGGGCAGTACTCGCGGCTCGGGGAGCTGCTGGACCCCGCTGCGGACCGGCTCTTCATCGTCGTGACGCTCGTCGTGCTGGGCGTGCGCGACGTCGTGCCGTGGTGGTTCGTCGGCGTGATCATCGGCCGCGACGTCCTGCTCACCGTGGTGCTGCTGGCCCTCATGGCGGTGAAGGCGGGTCCGCTGCCGGTGCACTTCGTGGGCAAGGCCGGCACGTTCGCCCTGCTCTACGCGCTGCCCCTGCTGCTCCTGGCGCAACTGGACGGCCCCGTCGGGCTGGTCGCCGACGTCGCGGGCTGGGCGTTCGCCATCTGGGGCATCGCCCTCTACTGGCTGGCCGGGGCGCTCTACGTCCGTCAGGCGGCCGGGGTGCTGCGGGGACGACGCGCGTGACGGCGAGGACTCCCCGCGCGCTCGACGCGTCGATGGGCCTGCTCAACGACGTCATCAGCAAGGCCCTCGACCCGGGCTACGCGGAGGCGGCCGCCCGCCGCGACGAGCCCCGCACGCGCGGTCGGCGGGTCGCCCGGGGCGGGATCGACCTGCTGCTGGCGGCCGCCCTCGGCCTCGTCACGGTGGTCGCGGTGGCGGAGCTGCGCGCGCCCGCGCTGTCCGGCGCCGACCCGCGCGAGGTCCTCGCCCGCGAGATCGCGGACCGCACGGCCACGGCCGACGACCTCGCGGAGCAGACGCAGACCCTGAGCGCGGAGATCTCCCGCATCCAGGCGGATGCGGCGGCATCGGCCAACCCCCAGCTCTTCGACCGCCTCACCCAGTACGAGACGGCGTCCGGCGCCATCCCGGTCAGCGGGCCGGGGCTCGTCATGGTGCTCGACGACACCGGTGTGGAGACCGACGACGAGGCGGCCCACGTGCAGGACGTCGACCTCCAGATCGTCACCAACGGCCTGTGGGCAGCCGGCGCGGAGGCGATCGCCATCAACGGCGAGCGGCTGACGTCGCTCAGCGCCGTGCGCAGCGCCGGCCAGGCGATCCTCGTGGACCTGGCCCCGGTCCTGCCGCCGTACCGGATCGAGGCCATCGGTGACGCGCACGACCTGCAGACGCGCTTCGCGCGGTCGGCCGCCGCGAACCACCTCGCGTTCCTGAGCGGCACGTTCGGCATCGCCGTGCACACCTCGGCCGCCGGCTCGCTCGACCTGCCGGGCGCCGGGACGACGGCGCTGCGCTACGCGGGTCCCCCCGATGTGGCATCGTCGGGCGAGGACGCGCAGGAGAAGGGTTCGTCATGATTGCGCTCATCGGGCTGGTGATCGGCGCCGTGGTCGGCCTGTACCTGGAGCCCACGGTCCCGCTCGCCCTCCAGCCCTACCTGCCCATCGCCGTCGTCGCGGCCCTGGACGCCCTGTTCGGCGGACTGCGCGCGCTCCTCGACGGCGTCTTCGACGACCGCGTGTTCGTCGTGTCGTTCCTGTCCAACGTGGTCGTGGCGGCCCTCATCGTGTACCTGGGCGACCAGCTCGGCGTCGGCACGCAGCTGTCCACGGCCGTCGTCGTGGTCCTCGGCATCCGGATCTTCTCCAACGCCGCCGCGATCCGCCGACACCTCCTGAAGGCCTGACGCGGTGACGGAGCACCGGCACAGCGGCTCGTCGGCCTGGCGCACCCTCGCCCGGTCGTTCGCGCCGCGCGCCACCCGCGGCCAGGCCATCACGGGCCTGCTGTGCGCCCTGCTGGGCTTCGCGCTCGCCGTTCAGCTGCAGTCGAACCACGACGAGGGGTTGTCGAGCCTGCGCCAGGACGAGCTCGTGCGGATCCTCGACGACGTGACGCGGCGCGGCGAGGAGCTCCAGGACCAGCTCACGACGCTGCGGGCGCAGCGCAACGACCTCGTCACCGGCTCGGACACGGAGCGCGCGGCCCGCGAGGCCGCCGCGCAGCGTGCCCAGGTGGAGGGCATCCTGGCCGGTGAGCTCCCGGCGGTGGGTCCCGGCATCGAGGTGGTCGTGCACGACGGGGACAGCCCCATCCCGGCCCCGGTCCTCTACAACCTGCTGGAGGAGCTGCGCAACGCCGGTGCCGAGGCCATCCAGCTCGGCGACCTCCGGATCACGGCCTCGAGCTACGTCGTCGACACCGCCACGGGGGTCGAGGTGGACGGCGTGGTCCTCCAGGCCCCGTACCGCTGGCTGGTCATCGGGGACCCGGAGACCATGACGACCGCCCTCAACATCCCGGGCGGCGCGCTCGCGGCGGTCCGCAATGCCGGGGGCACCGTGGACGTCGCCACCCCGGACCAGGTGGAGGTCTCCGCCGTCCGCAGCATCACCCCACCGAAGTACGCGACGCCCGCGCCGGACGACGATGAATGACGGTCCTCGGGCCGCGAGTGCTGCTCGGCCGCGCCAGGTCGGCTTAGGCTGTCACCACCACACCAGAGCTGCCGGGGAGGCCCCATGACCGAGCGCGACGCCCGCGATCGCTGGACTGCGGCCGAGACCACGATCAGCTTCGGCGAGGGCATCATCCCGGTCGAGCACGACGTGCCCGTCGGCCTCAGCCCGGAGGACCAGGCCGCGGTCGCGGCGCTGCCGCCGACGTCGGCGCTGCTCATCGTGCAGCGCGGGCCCAGCGCCGGCGCCAGGTTCCTCCTGGACGCGGAGCGCACGGTGGCCGGGCGCAGCCCGGACGCGGACATCTTCCTCGACGACGTCACGGTGTCGCGCAAGCACGTCGAGTTCGTCCGCGAGGGGGACGGCTTCGTCCTGCGCGACGTCGGTTCGCTCAACGGCACGTACGTGAACAGGGACCGCATCGAGCGCACCACCCTGCGCGCCGGCGACGAGGTGCAGATCGGCAAGTTCCGCATGACGTTCCACCCGAGCCCGCAGCGGGGCGAGCGGCGCGCGGCGGACGCCGGCCGGTGAGCTCCGCAGCACAGCAGCCGTCCGGGGCCCCCGACGCGTCGGACGCCCCCGGCGCCCTGCCGCGTCCCCGCCTCGTCGAGCCCTGGCCCCAGGGCGTCTCGCGTGAGGCGACGATGCGGATCTCCGACGTCCTCGCCGACCTCGGGGGAGACTTCCCGACGCTCACGCCGTCCAAGCTCCGCTTCCTCGAGGAGCAGGGCCTCGTGGAACCGCAGCGCACGGCCGGTGGATACCGCCAGTACAGCCCCGCCGACCTCGAGCGCCTCCGCTTCGTGCTGCGCCAGCAGCGGGACCGGTACCTGCCGCTGCGGGTGATCCGCGAGCAGCTGGCCGCTCTCGACGCGGGGGAGGCCACGTCGCCCGTCACGCCGCGGCTGGCCACAGCGGACGGCGAGCGTCCGGCCCGGCCGCCGCGGACGACGGCGGAGTCGCTCGCCGCCGAGACGGGCGCCGACGCCGAGCTCGTGACAGGCCTCGTCGAGGCGGGCGTCCTGCGGCCGGACCGCACCGGTCACCTGGAGCCGTGGGCGCGCGACGTCGTCCTGCTCGCCGTCGCGCTGGCGGAGCACGGCATCGAGCCGCGCCACCTGCGCGTGTTCCGCTCGGCCGCCGACCGGCAGGTGGAGGTCGTGGCGCAGATCGTGGCCCCGCTGCGCGGGCAGCGCGCCGTGGCTGCCCAGGCGCACGCCCAGACGGTCGCGGCGGAGATCGGCGAGCTCTGCGGCCGCCTCCACACCACCCTGGTCCGGGCGGGCGTCGCGGAGCTCCCGCTCTAGTCCACCCGGCCCGCGGCACCGTGATCGGATCGGTAGCCGCGAAGGCGTGCCCGGCGGCCCCGGGCGACGTAGCGTGACCGTATGCAGGACGGTCTGGTGGAGATGCAGGTGCTGGGGGTGCGACGTCAGGTCCCCCTCGACCAGGTCGTAGTGCTGCTCCTCGACGTCGACGGTGGACGCGTGCTGCCGATCGTCGTGGGCCTGCCGGAGGGGCAGGCGATCGCTGCCGGCCAGGCGGGCGTCGTGCCGGCGCGGCCGATGACGCACGACCTCCTGGTGTCGGTGCTGCGCACCTGCGGCGCCGTCGTCGCCCGTGTGGAGATCGTGGCGCTGCTGGACGGCGTGTTCCACGCGGCGCTCGTGCTCACCGACGGCCGGCGCATCGACTCACGGGCGTCGGACGCCATCGCCGTGGCCGTGCGGGTGGGCTGCCCCGTGCTCTGCGAGCCGGACGTCCTGGAGGAGTCGGGCCTGGAGGTGCAGGACTCCGCGGACGAGGACGAGGAGGTGGCCGAGTTCCGGGCCTTCCTCGACACCGTGAACCCCGACGACTTCGTCGCGAGCGACGAGGGTGACCAGGGCCAGGCGGGACCGTCCGGGTCGGGCGCGTCGTGACGACCGATGGCGCCCGCGACCTGCGCATATCCGGCATAACCGACGTTCGACCTCACGTTGAAGGTGAGATCGCTCGACACACGCGCGCGCTCCCGCGTGGCGTCGTTGACGGCCCAGGGGGCCGGCCCTAGCGTGGCTGTGGAGGTCGGGGTCCGCCGACCGAGACGAGGGGAGCGCGCCGTGAGCGGCACCGGAGAACCGATGCAGGAGTCGGTCGCCATCCCGCAGCGCGCCCAGGGCCTGCTGTTCGGCGACGAGCTCCCGGACCTGGACACCGCCACCGGCTACCGCGGCCCGACCGCGTGCCGCGCAGCGGGCATCACGTACCGACAGCTGGACTACTGGGCCCGCACCGGCCTGGTCGAGCCCAGCATCCGGCCGGCCAGCGGCTCCGGTACCCAGCGCCTCTACAGCTTCCGCGACATCCTCGTGCTCAAGGTCGTCAAGCGGCTCCTCGACACGGGCGTCTCCCTCCAGCAGATCCGGACCGCGGTCGCGCACCTGCGGGAGCGCGGCGTCGACGACCTCGCGCAGATCACGCTGATGAGCGACGGGGCGTCGGTCTACGAGTGCACCTCCGCCGACGAGGTCGTCGACCTCGTCCAGGGTGGCCAGGGCGTCTTCGGGATCGCGGTCGGGCGCGTGTGGCGCGAGGTCGAGGGCAGCCTCGCCTCGCTCCCGTCGGAGCGGGCCGAGGACGACGGCGCCCTCGTCGACGGCGAGGACGAGCTGTCCGTGCGGCGTCGCGCCCGGAACGCGGGCTGATCTTCGTCGCGCGCGCGGCGCGCGGACATGAGATCTTGACCCCTGCGATGCGTCCGCACGACGGACGCATGATGCGGACCGGGTAAATGCCGCTAGCGTTTCCGCTGCCCACCCGCTGACGATGAGGGGTCTCGTGTTCTCGAAAGTGCTCGTCGCCAACCGTGCCGAGATCGCCGTGCGCGGCTTCCGCGCCGCCTACGAGCTCGGCGCCCGCACCGTGGCCGTCTTCCCGTACGAGGACCGCAACTCCGAGCACCGGCTGAAGGCCGACGAGGCGTACCCCATCGGCGAGCCGGGGCACCCCGTCCGCGCCTACCTCGACGTGGCCGAGATCATCCGCGTCGCCCAGGAGTCCGGCGCCGACGCGATCTACCCGGGATACGGCTTCCTCTCCGAGAACCCCGAGCTCGCCCGGGCATGTGCCGAGGCGGGCATCACGTTCATCGGGCCCCCGCCCGAGGTCCTCGAGATGGCCGGGAACAAGGTCGCGGCACTCAAGGCCGCGCGCGAGGCAGGCATCCCCGTGCTGCCGTCCAGCGCGCCGTCGTCGGACGTGGCCGAGCTGCTGGCGGTCGCACCGGAGGTCGGCTTCCCGCTCTTCGTCAAGGCCGTCGCAGGAGGCGGCGGGCGCGGCATGCGGCGCGTCGAGACGGCCGCCGACCTCGAGGGCGCCCTGCGCGCCGCCATGCGCGAGGCGGACGGGGCGTTCGGCGACCCGACGGTGTTCCTCGAGCGCGCCGTCCTGCGCCCGCGCCACATCGAGGTGCAGATCCTCGCGGACGCGACAGGGGAGGTCGTCCACCTCTTCGAGCGCGACTGCTCCGTCCAGCGGCGGCACCAGAAGGTCATCGAGATCGCGCCCGCGCCGAACCTCGACCCGGAGCTGCGCGACGCGCTGTGCCGGGACGCCGTGGCCTTCGCCCGGAGCATCGGCTACGTGAACGCCGGCACCGTCGAGTTCCTCGTCGACACGGTGGGGGAGCGAGCCGGGACGCACGTCTTCATCGAGATGAACCCGCGGATCCAGGTGGAGCACACGGTCACCGAGGAGGTGACCGACGTCGACCTCGTGCAGGCGCAGATGCGCATCGCCGCCGGCGCGACGCTCGCCGACCTGGGCATCTCGCAGGCCACGGTGCGCGTGAACGGCGCGGCGCTGCAGTGCCGGATCACGACCGAGGACCCCGCGAACGGGTTCCGGCCCGACACCGGCCGGATCGCCGCGTACCGCTCGCCGGGTGGTGCCGGCGTCCGTCTGGACGGCGCGACGGCCAGCGCCGGCGCCGAGGTCACGGGCCACTTCGACTCGATGCTCGTCAAGCTCACGTGCCGCGGCCGCGACTTCCCGACGGCGGTCCGGCGCGCGAGCCGCGCCCTGGCGGAGTTCCGCATCCGGGGCATCCGCTCCAACATCCCGTTCCTGCGGGCCGTCCTGGCGGACCCGGAGTTCGTCGCCGGGAACCTCTCGACGTCGTTCATCGACGAGCGGCCCGAGCTGCTCGTCGCCCGGCAGAGCAGCGACCGCGGCACGAAGCTCCTCGCCTACCTCGGCGACGTCACCGTGAACCGGCCGTACGGGCCGCCGACGGGCCTGCCCGTCCCGCTCCAGAAGCTGCCCGCGGTCGACCTGGCCGCCGAGCCCGGCCCGGGCAGTCGCCAGCGGCTCCTCGAGCTCGGGCCCGAGGGTTTCGCGCGCGCGCTGCGGGAGCAGACGGCGGTAGCCGTCACGGACACCACGTTCCGCGACGCGCACCAGTCGCTGCTGGCCACGCGCGTGCGGACCTACGACCTCGTCCAGGTGGCGCCCTACGTAGCGCGCACCACCGGTGGCCTGCTGAGCATGGAGGCGTGGGGCGGCGCGACCTACGACGTCGCGCTGCGATTCCTCGGGGAGGACCCGTGGGAGCGGCTCGCCGCGATCCGGGAGGCACTGCCCAACGTCGCGCTGCAGATGCTGCTCCGCGGCCGCAACACGGTCGGCTACACGCCGTACCCCACCGAGGTGACCACGGCGTTCGTGCGCGAGGCCGCGGCGACGGGGCTGGACATCTTCCGCATCTTCGACTCCCTGAACGACGTCGACCAGATGCGTCCCGCGATCGACGCGGTGCGGGAGACCGGCGTCTCGGTCGCGGAGGTGGCCCTCTGCTACACCGGCAACCTCACCGACCCGCGCGAGGGCCTCTACACGCTCGACTACTACCTGCGGCTGGCCGAGCAGATCGTCGAGGCCGGTGCGCACATCCTCGCGATCAAGGACATGGCGGGGCTCCTGCGGCCCGCGGCGGCGCGCATGCTCGTGACGGCGCTCCGCGAGCGGTTCGACCTGCCGGTCCACCTGCACACCCACGACACCGCGGGCGGGCAGCTGGCGACCCTGCTGGCGGCGGTGGACGCCGGCGTCGACGCCGTGGACGCCGCCTCCGCGGCCATGGCGGGCACGACCAGCCAGCCGCCGATGTCGGCCCTCGTGGCTGCCCTCGAGCACACCGAGCGCGACACCGGTCTCAGCCTGCGCGCCGTGTGCGACCTCGAGCCGTACTGGGAGGCGGTCCGGCGCATCTACCGGCCGTTCGAGTCGGGCCTGCCGGGGCCCACGGGCCGGGTGTACGACCACGAGATCCCCGGTGGCCAGCTGTCCAACCTGCGCCAGCAGGCCATCTCCCTCGGGCTGGGCAACCAGTTCGAGGAGATCGAGGCGATGTACGCCGCGGCCGACCGGATCCTCGGCCGGCTGGTCAAGGTCACGCCGTCGAGCAAGGTGGTCGGCGACCTGGCCCTGCACCTCGTGGCCCGGGGCGCAGACCCGGCCCACTTCGCTGCGCACCCGGAGGAGTACGACGTCCCCGACTCGGTCATCGGCTTCCTCGGCGGTGAGCTGGGCGACCCGCCCGGCGGCTGGCCGGAGCCCTTCCGCACGCGCGCGCTGCGGGGCCGCGCGCCGCGCCGCGAGCAGGTGCCGCTCAGCGACCAGGACCGGCAGGACCTCGAGGGCGACTCCGCGACGCGCCGTCGCCGGCTGAACCAGCTGCTGTTCCCCGGGCCGTCCAAGGAGTTCGAGCAGGTCCGCGCCTCGTACGGCGACGTCTCCGTGCTCGACACCCAGCGCTACCTGTACGGCATGACCCCGGCCACCGAGGTCGAGGTCGCCCTGGACCGCGGCGTGCGGCTGCTCATCGGCCTGGAGGCCGTGGGGGAGCCCGACCAGCGCGGCATGCGGTCGGTGATGTTCACCATGAACGGGCAGCTGCGTCCCGTCCAGGTCCGCGACCGGTCCGTCGAGGTGGACCAGGCCGCAGCCGAGAAGGCGGACCCCGGCACTCCCGGCCAGATCGCAGCCCCCTTCGCGGGCGCCGTCACCCCCGTCGTGCAGGAGGGCCAGCGCGTCGCGGCGGGCCAGACGGTCGCCACCATCGAGGCGATGAAGATGGAGGCCAGCATCACGACGCCGGTCGCCGGCACGGTCCGCCGGGTCGCCATCGGCGCCGTGCAGCAGCTCGAGGGCGGCGACCTGGTGATGGTCGTGGCCTGAGGGCGGTCGCCCTCACGGCTCCGGGCGGCGGTGCCTCAGGCGTCGTCGCCCGGCGGCTGCTGTCGCGGGCGGTCCTTCCACACGAGGAGGGCACCGCCGATGACCGCGAGCACGCCGAGGGCCACCATGGCCCACGTCGGGCCGATCGCGTCGCCCTTGGTGATGACGTCCCACTGCCACACGATGACGACGACGCCGGTGCCGGCGAGCATCGCGCCCTGCCACCACCAGCGGGCGAAGAGGGAGCGGTCCTGGCGCGGCAGATCGGTCTGCTCGTCGTCGGAGGGCTCGGGAGCGGGGGAGCGGTCGGCCATGCGCACAGCCTCCCACGGCCGGGCGCCCACCCCGGGAGCCCGCCACGCGGCAGACTGTGGCCGCGGGCCCGCCGGCCGGGCCCCGGGGAGGAACGTCGTGACCGCGCACCACCACGTCAGCACCGGCTCGGCCGGCTTCGACCAGGTGATCGAGGGCCTGCGTCTGGGGGACAACGTCGTCTGGCAGGTCGACTCCGTGGACGGCTACCGACAGATGGTCGAGCCGTTCGTGCGCCAGGCCCGGGCCGACGGGCGCCGTCTCGTCTACGTGCGGTTCGGGCGGCACGAGCCCCTGGTGGACGCCGGACCGGGCGCCGTCACGTACCGGGTGGACCCCACGCAGGGCTTCGAGTCGTTCGCGATGGCGGTCCGCGACCTGGCCGAGCGCGAAGGCTTGCAGGCGTTCTACGTCTTCGACTGCCTCACCGATCTCCTCGAGCACTGGCACTCCGACCTGATGATCGGGAACTTCTTCAAGATCACGTGCCCGTACCTGTACGAGCTCGACACCATCGCGTACTTCGCGATCGTGCGCGGCGCGCACACCTACGCGACGGTCGCGACGATCCGCGACACCACGCAGCTGCTGCTCGACCTCTACCAGGTCGCGGGGGATCTCTACATCCACCCGCTCAAGGTGTGGCAGCGGTACTCGCCGACGATGTTCTTCCCGCACCTGATCCAGGGCGACGAGGCCATCTCGCTCACGGCGAGCTCGCAGGTCGCTGACCTCTTCGCCTCCGTCCAGCGCCAGGCCGACCGGCTCGACCACTGGACTGTCGCGTTCGCCCGCGCCGCCGACGCGCTCGAGCTGCCGGACGAGGCGCAGGAGCTGATCAAGACGTCCCTCATCGGCATGCTGCTGGGGGGCAGCGGACGGATGGCGGAGCTCTGCGACCGGTACTTCCGCCTGGCGGACGTCCTGGCCATCGCGTCCCGGGAGGTGGGCAGCGGTCGCATCGGCGGCAAGAGCGTCGGGATGCTCCTCGCCCGCGCGATCCTGGCGGCGGAGGCCGATCCCGACGTCGTCGCGGCCCTCGAGCCGCACGACTCCTTCTACATCGGCTCGGACGTCTTCTACACGTACATCGTCCAGAACGGCTGGTGGCACCTGCGCGCGCGCCAGCGCACCTCGGAGGGCTACTACGCCTCGGCGGCGGACCTACGGGAGAAGATGCTGCACGGCGTGTTCCCCGCGAACGTCCGCGAGCAGTTCGTGGAGATGCTGGAGTACTTCGGCCAGTCGCCGATCATCGTGCGCTCCAGCTCGCTGCTCGAGGACGACTTCGGCAACGCCTTCGCCGGCAAGTACGAGAGCGTCTTCTGCGTCAACCAGGGCACACCCGAGGAGCGCTACGCGGCATTCGAGCAGGCGGTCCGCGAGGTCTATGCGAGCACCATGAGCGAGGAGGCCCTGGACTACCGCGCCAACCGTGGACTCATGGAGCGCGACGAGCAGATGGCGATCCTCGTGCAGCGGGTGTCGGGGGACCGGCACGGGGAGGACTACTTCCCGCACGCGGCGGGGGTCGGCAACTCCGAGAACCTGTACCTGTGGGACCACACGATGGACGGCGACGCCGGGATGCTGCGCCTCGTCCTCGGCCTGGGCACGCGGGCCGTCGACCGCACGGTGGGGGACTACGCGCGCCTGGTGTGCCTGGACGACCCGCTCCGCCTGCCGCCCATGGCCCGTGGCGACGAGAAGAAGTACTCCCAGCGCGGCGTCGACGTCCTCTCGCTGCGCGAGAACACCTGGCGCAGCCGGCGGTTCGAGGAGGTCCTCGGCGCGGACCTCAAGGCGGACCAGGCGCTGTTCGTGAGCCCGGACCTCGAGGCTGCGCGCCGCGCGCGCGAGGCGGGCCGGCCCTCGCCGGCCGCGCACCTCGTGGACTTCCGCGGGTTGCTGACGACGACGCCGTTCGCGGACGTCATGCGCCGGGCCCTCGCGGTGCTCGAGCGCGCCTACGCGCACCCCGTGGACGTGGAGTTCACCGCGAACCTCGACCGCACGGGCCGCCTCAGCGTCAACGTCGTCCAGTGCCGTCCGCTGCAGACCAGGGGAGTGGGGGCACCGGTCCCGATGCCGGCGGAGACCGCCGGGTGCGTCTTCCGCGCCGTCGGCACCTTCATGGGCGGCAACGTGCGCATCCCGCTCGACCACGTGGTCCTGGTGCGGCCGCTGGAGTACCTGGCGCTGGGAGAGCCGGACAAGCACCTGGTGGCCCGGCACCTCGGCCGCGTGAACGCGGCGCTCAAGGGATCGAGCGTGATGCTGCTCGGGCCGGGCCGGTGGGGGACGACGACGCCGGCCCTCGGGGTGCCCGTGCGGTTCGCGGAGCTGGCGAACATGGCGGTGATCGGCGAGGTCGCCTCCCGGGAGGCGGGGTTCTCGCCCGAGCTGTCCTACGGCAGCCACTTCTTCCAGGACCTCGTGGAGGCGGGGATCTTCTACGTCGCGCTGCCCGACGCGCCCTCGGTCGAGTTCCATCCCGAAGTCCTGCTGCAGCGAACGAACCTGCTCGACGACGTCGCGCCCGCGCCTGGCCGCCTGCGCGACGTCATCCACGTGGTCGCCGGCGACGGCCTCGAGGTGTGGTCCGACATCGGCAGCCAGACGGTGCTGTGCCGGTGAGGCTCCCGCAAAGAGGACACCGGCTCGAACAGATGTACGATGCTGCGCCACGGTGGACCGGGGGAGTGTCGGGCGGGGGACCGTGGCGCAGTCCTGGGAGCATGGTCCGGTGCGCGTGACGGAGCTGACCGAGGACGACTGGGCGACCCTGCGCGACGTGCGGCTGCGCGCCATCGACGCGGAGCCGGCGGTCTACGGCAGGGCGCGGGAACGCGAGCAGCGGTTCGCCGAGAGCCACTGGCGCATGCGGCTGCGGGGCGCGCCGTGGTTCGTCGCGCTCGAGGACGGGCACGGCGTCGGGCTCGTGGGACTCGTCGAGGAACCCGGCGCCGGGCCGGGCGACCGCCACGTGATGGGCCTGTGGGTGGCCGCAGCCGAGCGCCGCCGGGGCGTTGCGACGGCGCTGCTGGCCGCTGCGGAGGCCCGGGCAGCTCGGGACGGCGCACAGAACGTGTCGGCGTGGCTCACGGACGGTGACGAGGTCGCGCGCGCGTTGTACGCCGGCCGCGGCTACGCGCCCACGGGTGTCCGTGCGCCGACGCCGGGCGACGCCGGGCGGACGGACGAACGCTGGGTGCTCACCATCGGGGGACGAGGCGAGGAGCGGCCGCGCCAGGAGCAGATCTCAGCAAACTGACATAACGTCCCTTATCGGCGCCCGAGTATCGCGCGTACGGCCTCGGAATGCTCGAGGGCACTCGAGAGGGGCGCGCGTTCGGCAGCGGCCCGCATCACCGGTGTTCTCGCGGACACGGGCATCTCTACGGAGCGGGTTCGTCGGAGCGCGCAATCTGCACCGACTCAGCGGGACCAGCGATGACGACGAGTCCGTTGTCAAGGTAGAGGAACCAGTCTTCCATGTCGGGATCGTCCCCCGGCGCAACTGTCAGTACGACGGAGTCGTCCAACGACAGCTCGAGCTCCGATGGGTGCGCGCACAGACGCGCCGCCGCAACCCGAACTCCATGGATGAGCGCCACCGCAGACTCCATCACCGAGCGCTCGTCTATGGATGTTGCGCGCACGGCACCGTGCTCCCGAAGCGCCCATCGACCCCCATAGACCCACAAAGTCGGCTCTCTCGACATTCGCGAGTCTGTAGCCACCCAGCCGCCAGCGCACCGGCGACCAGCGCCGCTCCCACGACGGCAGCGACGAGGATCCAGGTGGCCTCAGGCGGCCTCGAGGAGACGCTGTCCGCACTCACCGACCTCGTGCGCAGCGGCAAGGCCCGCGCGGTCGGCACGTCCATGCAGCCGGCGTCCCAGATCGTCGAGGCCCAGTGGATCGCCGAGCGGCGCGGCCTCGTGCGGCTCCGCACCGAGCAGGCGAACTACTCGATCCTGGACCGGAGCATCGAGGCGGAGGTGCTCCCCGTCGCCGCCCGCTACGGCATGGGCGTCCTGGTCTGGAGCCCGTTGGCGAAGGGCCTCCTGACGGGCCGCGCCCGCCAGGGGCAGGAGACGGACCTGCGCCGGGCGGCACGCTTCTCCAGCCTGCGGGACGAGAGCCGCCTCGCGGCGGTGGAACGCCTCCTGCCCGTTGCCCAGGCCGCGGGTCTCTCCCTGACGCACCTGGCGCTCGCCTTCGCCGCGACGCATCCCGCCGTGAGCTCCGTGCTCCTCGGGCCGCGCACCATGGAGCACCTCGACGACCTCCTCGCGGCGGCGGACACCGCGCTGGACGACGACGTGCTGGACGCCATCGACGCGGTCGTCCGGCCCGGCACGACGGTGGGAGCGCCCGACGAGTCCGCGTACCTCTCCCCCGCGCTCGTCCGTCCCGAGCTGCGTCGCCGGGCCACCGCCCCGCGTACCGCCGTCGGGGCCGGCGCCCGATAGAACGATTCGAGCCCGGGGCCGGCCACCGGCCAGAATGGTCCGGTGGCCGGCCTCCTCGTGGACCTCGAACCGCTGCGCGCCAGCACGGCCTTCCGGCGCATGTGGCTCGGGACGTCGCTGTCCGGCATCGGCACCGCGCTCACGAACGTCGTCGTCGGGCTTCAGGTGTACGACGTCACCGGCTCGACGGCGGCGGTGGGCCTGGTCGGCGTCTTCGCCGTCGTGCCGCTCGTGGCGCTGGGTCTCTACGGCGGCGCCCTCGTCGACGCGCACGACCGCCGGCGCGTCGTCCTGCTGACGTCGTCCGGCCTGTTCCTCGTGGCCGTGGCCTTCGCGGCCCAGGCGGCCGCCGGGGGCGACGACGTCCGCGTCCTCTACGGCCTCGTGTCGCTCCAGAACGCACTCTTCGCCGTCAACTCCCCCGCCCGGAGCGCGATCGTGCCGCGGCTCATCGGCACCCGACTGCTGCCGGCCGCCAACGCGCTGCAGAGCCTCTCGTTCGGCGTCAGCATGACGATCGGGCCGCTGGTGGCCGGAGCGCTCGTGGGCTGGGCGGACTACGGCTGGGCGTACGGCGTCGAGGCCGTGCTGCTGCTCGTCGCGCTCGCCACCCTCTACGCGCTGCCGCCGATGCCGCCCGAGGGGGCCGTGCGCCGCGCTGGGCTCGCCTCCGTGCTGGAGGGCCTCGCCTTCCTGCGCACCCGCCGCAACGTCCGCGCGACCTTCGTCGTGGACCTGACCGCCATGGTGCTGGCCATGCCGCGGGTCCTCTTCCCCGCGATCGGCGCGACGCTCCTCGGGGGCGGCGCCACGACGGTCGGCGTGCTGACGGCCGGCATCGCGATCGGCTCGTTCCTCGCCGGCCTGCTCTCCGGGCCGCTCGGGCGCGTGCGTCGGCAGGGGCTGGCGGTCGTCGTCGCGGTCGCCGGGTGGGGGCTCGCCGTCGCCGCGTTCGGCGCCGTGGCGCACCTGGCACCCGGGCCGACGGCCTCGGGCGGGGCGTCGGCCGTCCTCTGGCCCGCCGCCGCATGCATGGTCGTGGCCGGCGCGGCGGACTCGGTCAGCGCCATCTTCCGCTCGACGATCCTGCAGGCGGCGACGCCGGACGAGCTGCGCGGCCGCCTGCAGGGTGTGTTCATCGTCGTCGTGGCGGGCGGGCCCCGGCTCGGCGACGTCGTCCTGGGCTGGCTCGGCGCCGGGGTCGGCGAGGCGACGGCCGCCGTCGTCGGCGGGTTGGCCTGCGCGCTCGCGGTGACCGCCTTCGCGCTCCTGCAGCGCGGGTTCCTCGCGTACGACGCGGAGCACCCCACACCCTGAGCCGCGAGGCGCCTGTCGGAGGCCTGGGGCAGGCTGTGCCCATGGGCCGCCCGGACACACCGACAGTGCTGCGCCGCGTCGCGACGCTCCTGCGGCCCTACCGCGCGACGCTGGCTCTGGTGGCCCTGTCGATCCTCGTCGCCGCCGGGCTGGGGATCGCCACGCCGTTCCTCACGCAGGCGGTCTTCGACCGGGCACTCTTCCCCCCGGACGGGCGCGTCGACGTGCGGCTGCTGGGCTGGCTCGTCGGCGCCATGATCGCGGTCCCGCTGGTCAGCGCCGCTATCGGCGTCGGCCAGACCTACCTCACCACCCTCGTCGGCAACCGGGCCATGGCGGACCTGCGTGCGCGGCTCTTCGAGCACCTGGAGCGGATGGAGCTGGCGTTCTTCACCTCCACGCGCACGGGCGCGATCCAGTCGCGGCTCGCGAACGACGTCGGGGGCGTGCGGTCCGTCCTGACGACGACGGCGTCGAGCATCCTCGCGAACGCGGTGACGGTGATCGCGTCGCTGGTCGCCATGCTGCTCCTGTCCTGGCAGCTCACGGTCGTGGCCGTCGCGCTCATGCCGGCCTTCATCGCCGCGCAGCGCAGGGTTGGCGCCCGGCGTCAGGAGCTCGCCCGGCGCACCCAGGAGTCCCTGGCAGACATGACCGCGATCACCGAGGAGGCGCTGAGCGTGTCCGGCGTCCTCCTCGCCAAGATCTTCAACCGCGGTGACGCGGAGGTCGCCCGCTACCGGGCCGAGAACGAGCGCCAGGTCGACCTGCAGGTGCGTCAGGCGATGGCCGGGCAGGGGTTCTTCGCCGTTGTCACGGCGTTCATGGCGATCACCCCGGCCCTGGTGTACCTCGTGGCCGGCGTCATGATCACCGGCGGCTCGCCCGTGACGGCGGGCACCCTCGTCGCCTTCTCGACCCTCCAGGCCCGCCTCCTCATGCCGACCGTCTCCCTCATGCGCGTGGCGCTGGACGTCCAGACGTCGCTCGCGCTGTTCCGGCGCATCTTCGAGTACCTCGACCTCGAGCCGGCCGTCGTGGACCGGCCGGGCGCCCGCCCGCTGGACCTCGACGCGACCCAGGGGCGTATCGAGCTCGACGACGTGTGGTTCGCCTACCCGGGTCCCCTCCGCCTCGTGGAGCCACCGCCGTCCGGCGGGGAGCGCTCCGGCGGCGGGGGGATGCGCTGGGCGGCGACGGGCGCTCCGCTCGCAGCACCGGGCCACCGCCCCGCCTCGTCGGTCGCGAGCCGACCGCGCGC
>JAEWYD010000253.1 GCA_023462275.1 Actinomycetes bacterium | reverse complement strand
GGCCAAGGCCACCCCGAAGCCGGCGGCCCCCAAGCCGGGCGCGCCCAAGCCGGCGCCGCCGAAGCCCTCGGTGACCGCCAAGCCCGCCGCACGGTCCCCCCGTCCGGTGTCCGCCACACCCCGACCGAGCACCCGGAAGCCGTCCCCCGGCGGGGACTCCGAGTCCTCCTGACCGGTGCGGCCCGCCGCACGCCGAACCACGTCGCCCGCCCGGCGACCCGAAGGAAGAGAGCACGAAGGTGCCGAAGAACAAGACGCACAGCGGTGCGAAGAAGCGTTTCCGGCTCACCGGCAGCGGCAAGGTCATGCGCGAGCAGGCGAACCGTCGCCACCTGGCTGAGTACAAGACGAGCCGGCGCATGCGTCGTCTCGCTGCCGACCAGGTCATGTCCACCGGCGACGCCCGGACCGTCAAGAAGCTGCTGGGCAAGTGAGCCGGCGGGGTGCCCACGGCGCCCCGACCACTCAGCCCCCGACACCAAGGAGCATCACGTGGCACGCGTGAAGCGGGCGGTCAACGCCCAGAAGAAGCGCCGGACGACCCTCGAGCGGGCGAGCGGCTACCGCGGTCAGCGGTCCCGCCTGTACCGCAAGGCCAAGGAGCAGGTCACCCACTCGCTGGTCTACTCCTACCGCGACCGCAAGACGCGCAAGGGCGACTTCCGCAAGCTGTGGATCACCCGCATCAACGCCGCCGCTCGCGAGAACGGCATGACGTACAACCGCCTCATCCAGGGCCTCAAGCTCGCGGGTGTCGAGGTCGACCGTCGCGTCCTGGCGGACCTCGCCGTGAACGACGCCGCCGCCTTCGCCACGCTCGTCCAGGTCGCGAAGGACGCGCTGCCGGCCGACGTGAACGCGGCGAGCACCCCCGCGGCCTGAGATGGCGCTTGGTCGCCCTGACGACCTGGCTGACCGGACCGACGCCCGGACGGCACCTGAGCTGACCAACCCCCGTGCTGAGCGGGTGAAGGCGGTTCGGGCGCTGTCCGGGCGTTCCGTTCGTCAGCGTCAGGGCAGGTTCCTGGTCGAGGGTCCGCAGGCCGTGCGCGAGGCCGTCCGCTGCGCGCCGGAGCAAGTGCGAGAGCTGTACCTCACCGAGGACGCCCTCCGCCGGTACCCGGAGATCGCGGCGTTCGCGGCGGCCGGCTCCCTGCGGGTGCGCACGGCGGCGCCGGAGGTGCTGGCGGCGATGAGCCCCGACGCCCAGGGCGTGCTCGCGGTGCTCGACCTGCTCGAGGCGTCGTTCGCCGACGTCCTCGCGGCCGGGCCGCGGCTCCTCGCCGTCCTCGCGCACGTGCGCGATCCGGGAAACGCCGGCACCGTCATCCGGGCGGCGGACGCGGCGGGCGCCGACGCGGTGGTGGTGACCGACGCGAGCGTCGACGTGCACAACCCGAAGGTCGTGCGGGCCACGGCCGGCTCGCTGTTCCACCTCCCGGTGGTCCGCGGCGCGGCGCTGGCCGACGTCGTCCGGGAGCTGCGCGAGGCGGGGGTGACCGTGCTGGCGGCCGACGGCGCGGGCGACCGCGACCTCGACGACCTCCTGGACGCGGCCGGCCCCGGCGGACGCCGGCGTGCCGGCGTCCCGGACCTGGTCGGCCCGACGGCCTGGGTGCTGGGCAACGAGGCGTGGGGCCTGGCCGACGAGGACCGGCAGCTGGCCGACGCCGTCGTCCGCGTGCCGATCCACGGCAAGGCGGAGTCGCTCAACCTGGCGACGGCGGCGACGGTGTGCCTGTACGCGAGCGCGCGGACGCAGCGGCGCCCGCGCGCCTGACCCCTCAGGCTCGGGGCTCGGCGGCGACCGGGCCGCCGTCCTGCGCCGGGCCGTACTGCCCCGGCGCGTACTGCCCGGCCCCGTGCTGGGGCTGCCCGTACTGAGCCGGCCCCTGCCTGTACTGCGCGTACTGCGGAGCGGCGCCCGGGGGGTAGTAGGCGTAGCGGACCTCGGACGGCATGACGATCCACAGGATCGGGTAGATCAGCAGCTGGCTGCCCGGGATGATCATGAGGGCCAGCACGAAGAGCAGGCGCGCCGCCCACGGGTCCAGCCCGAAGCGGCGCCCGAGGCCGGCGCACACCCCGCCGAGGACCCGTCCCTCGAGAGGCCGGACCAGGCCGTCACGCATCAGGTTGTCGTGCAGCGACATCGTGTGGTTCCCATCTGCCCCGGGGGGCGCGGGCCGGGCCCCGGCTGGGTCCGGCTGGTACCTCCAGCCTCTCCGGGGGTCGGGGCGGCCGGTATCGGGGACGGTCCGGATCAGGCCCCGAACCCGACCCCGGCCCGGCTCGGGGCTCCAGGCGCGTCGACCCTGAGGCGCGTCGCCCGCCGGAGTCGTGCGGGCGCGTCCGCGGCATGCTGGTCGCATGCGCCTCTTCGCGGCCGTGCTGCCGCCGGACGACGTCCTCGACCACCTCGAGAGGGCGCTGGCCACGGTGCGCGGCGGGGCGAGCCCCGGCGGCCGCCAGGAGGCGCTGCGGTGGACCTCGCCCGAGGACCGGCACGTGACCGTCGCGTTCTACGGCGAGGTGCCCGAGGGCTACCTCGACGACGTCGCCGCGGCGCTGGACGACGTCGCCGGTGGCCACACGCCCTTCGCGGCGCTCCTGCGCGGTGCAGGTCTCTTCGACGGCCGCACGCTGTGGGTGGGCTGCGGTGGGGACGGGTGGGGGCCCCTGATGGCCGATGCGGGGCGCGTCGGCGAGCAGGTCCTCGGCCGACCCGCGGACCGGCGGTCGCGCGCTCACCTGACCGTGGCGCGGGCCCAGGGGGGCGGGGCGCGGCGACGCGCTGGGGTACGGTCCCGTCCCGCGACCGGGCCCGGGACGGTCGGCGGCGCAGCGGCCGACCCGTCGGCGCTCGCCCACGCGCTCGCCCTGTACACCGGGCCGGCGTGGACCGTCGGGGAGGTGGCACTGGTCGCGTCGCGCCTCGGTGCTGGGCCCGGCGGCCGGCCCGTGCACGACGTCGTGCACCGATGGGGGTTGCGCGCTGTGGCAGGATGAGGGCCGTGCCGTCCCGGACAAGCCTCCGATTTAGCCGGCCCGCAGGCGGGCCGCGCGACTGATCGCGCACGGAGATCCGGACGATCCCACCGGCCGCTGCGGGCCTGAGCCACTCGTGACCCCCGTTCCGCACGCCCACGGAAGGCACCATGTCTGATCAGCTCTCACCCCTGGACGTCGACGGCATCCAGGCGGCGGTCGAGGCCGCGCTCGCTGCGGCCGCCGCAGCGCCCGACCTCGACGCGCTGAAGGCCGTGCGGCTCGCGCACGCCGGGGACCGCAGCCCCCTCGCGCTCGCGAACCGCTCGATCGGGGGCCTCGACGCCGCCGAGAAGGCGGCGGCCGGCCGACTGGTGGGCCCGGCACGCGGCCGCGTCAACGCGGCCCTGGCGGCACGCCACGCCGAGCTCGAGGCGGAGCGCGACGCCCGCGTCCTCGTCGAGGAGTCGGTCGACGTCACGTTGCCCGTCGAGCGCCGGCAGACGGGCGCGCGGCACCCGCTCCAGAGCCTCGCCGAGCGGATGTCCGACGTGTTCGTCGCGATGGGCTGGGAGGTCGCGGAGGGCCCTGAGGTCGAGACGGAGTGGCACAACTTCGACGCGCTCAACTTCGACCCGGACCACCCGGCTCGGGCCATGCAGGACACCTTCTTCGTGGCGCCGGCCGGCTCCGGCATCCTGCTGCGGACCCACACCTCACCGGTGCAGGCCCGCGCGATGCTCGAGCGTTCGGCCGCCCTGATCGAGGAGGGCCGAGGGATCTACGTCGTCTGCCCGGGCAAGACCTTCCGCACGGACGAGCTGGACGCGACCCACACCCCGGTGTTCCACCAGATCGAGGGCCTCGCGATCGACCGCGGGCTGACGATGGCGCACCTGAAGGGGACGCTCGACCACTTCGCCCGCGCGATGTTCGGGCCCGACGCCGTCACGCGCCTGCGGCCCTCGTACTTCCCGTTCACCGAGCCGAGCGCGGAGATGGACCTGCGCTGCTTCGTGTGCGGCGGGGCGGACCCGGCCTGCCGCACCTGCTCGGGCACCGGCTGGATCGAGTGGGGCGGGTGCGGCATGACGCACCCCAACGTCATCCGCGCTGCGGGCATCGACCCCGACGTCTACACCGGGTTCGCCTTCGGCATGGGCGTGGAACGGACCCTGATGTTCAGGCACGGGGTCAAGGACATGCGGGACATGGTCGAGGGCGACGTCCGCTTCTCGCAGCAGTTCGGGATGGAGATCTGATGCCGCGCGTACCGCTGACCTGGCTCGCCGAGTCGGTCGAGCTCGTCCCGGGCACGACGGCGGAGGACGTCGCCGCCGCGCTCGTGCGCGTGGGCCTGGAGGAGGAGGGCATCCACGGCTCCGACGTGACCGGGCCGCTCGTCGTCGGCCGCGTCCTGTCGGAGGTGGGTGAGCCGCAGAAGAACGGCAAGGTCATCCACTGGTGCCGCGTCGACGTGGGCCCGGAGCACAACGAGACCGACCCGTCGGGCGAGGTCCCGCCGTCGCGCGGCATCGTGTGCGGCGCGCACAACTTCGCGGCGGGCGACTGGGTCGTGGTCTCGCTGCCCGGTGCGGTGCTGCCGGGGCCCTTCCCGATCGCCGCGCGCAAGACCTACGGCCACGTATCGGACGGCATGATCTGCTCGTCGCGCGAGCTGGGCCTCGGCGACGACCACTCGGGGATCATCGTGCTCACCGAGCACGGCTTCGACCCGGCCGACCTCCGCCCCGGGCAGGACGCCATCGAGCTCCTCGGGCTGGGCGAGAAGACGGTCGAGGTCAACGTCACACCGGACCGCGGCTACTGCTTCTCGGTCCGGGGCATCGCGCGCGAGTACGCGCACGCCACGGGCCAGCCCTTCCGCGACCCGGCGGACCTGGCGGTGCCGGCGGCGACGCCCGCGGGCTTCACGGTCGAGGTGGCGGACGAGGCCCCGATCCGCGGGCACGTCGGGTGCGACCGGTTCGTCGCCCGCGTGGTCCGCGGCGTCGACTCCGCGGCGCAGAGCCCGGCGTGGCTGAAGCGACGGCTGACCCAGGCCGGGATGCGGCCCATCTCGCTGGCCGTCGACGTGACGAACTACGTCATGCTCGAGCTCGGCCAGCCGCTGCACGCCTACGACCTGGCACGCGTCGCCGCGCCGATCGTCGTGCGGCGCGCCCGCCCGGGCGAGCGCCTGGAGACGCTCGACGGCGTCGACCGGGTGCTCGACGCGGAGGACCTGCTCATCACCGACTCGCCGGACGGCGTCCCGGGCTCGCGCGTCATCGGGCTCGCGGGCGTCATGGGCGGGGCCAGCACCGAGGTCTCCGAGGCGACGGTGGACGTCCTCCTCGAGGGTGCCCACTTCGACCCGGTCTCGATCGCCCGGACAGCGCGCCGCCACAAGCTCGGGTCGGAGGCGTCCCGTCGCTTCGAGCGTGGGGTGGACACGGCCCTGCCGCCGCTCGCCGTGCAGCGGGCGATCGACCTGCTCGTCCAGCTGGGCGGCGGCTCGGTCGACCCCGAGGTCACGGACGTCGACGCGGTGCCGCCGGTCCCGGCCGTCACCATGCCGGTCGACTTCCCCGCGCGGATCGTCGGCATGCCGTACCCCCCGCAGGAGGTGCGCGGTGCGCTCGAGCGGATCGGCTGCGCCGTCGCCGGCGACGACGTGCTGACGGTGACGCCGCCCACGTGGCGGCCCGACCTCACCGCCCCGATCGACCTCGTGGAGGAGGTCGCGCGCCTGCACGGCTACGACCGGATGCCGTCGGTCCTGCCGGTCGCGCCCTCGGGCCGCGGGCTCAGCCATGGCCAGCGGGTGCGCAGGTCGGTCGCGCGCGCCCTCGCCGAGCACGGGATGACGGAGGTCCTGACGTACCCGTTCGTCGGGGCGGAGCGCTTCGACCAGCTGCTCCTGCCCGCCGACTGCACGCGCCGCGACGCGGTGCGGGTGCTGAACCCGCTCAACGACGCGCTGCCCCTCCTGCGGACCACCGTGCTCGCGACGCTCGTGGACGGTGTCCGGGTCAACCTGGGCCGCGGTCTCACCGACGTCGCCGTGTTCGAGATCGGGCGCGCGTACCGGGAGCGGGGCGCGGGCGTCGCCCCCCGTCCGCCGGTCACGGACCGTCCGTCGGACGCCGACCTCGCCGCACTGGACGCCGCGCTGCCGAGCCAGCCGCGTCGGGTCGCCGGCGTGATGGTCGGTCACCGCGAGAGCGCCGGCTGGGCCGGCCCGGCGCGGCCCTACGACTGGTCGGACGCCGTCGCGGCCGCGCTGCTCGTGGCGCGCACGGCGGGCGCGGAGGTCCGGGTCCGCAACGAGCCGTTCGGGCCGTGGCACCCGGGTCGCTGCGCCACCCTGACCCTGCCCGACGGCGAGCTCGTGGGTCACGCCGGCGAGCTGCACCCCAAGGTGTGCGAGAACCTGGGGCTGCCGGCCCGGACCGTGGCCTTCGAGGTGCGGCTCGACGCGCTCGTGGCGGCGGGTGAGGGGCGGCTCGTCCAGGCCGTCCCGGTGTCCGGGCAGCCGCTCGCCAAGGAGGACCTGGCGTTCGTCGTCGACGAGGCCGTCCCGGCCGGCGACCTCGACGCCACGGTCCGCGCGGCGGCAGGCGAGCTGCTCGAGGACGCGCGCGTGTTCGACGTGTACCGGGGCGAGCAGGTCGGTTCAGGGCGCAAGTCGGTCGCGATCACGATCCGGCTGCGCGCCGCCGACCGCACGCTCACGGCCGACGAGATCGCCGGCGTGCGCGCTGCCGTGGTCGCGGCCGTGACGGAGCGGCACGGCGGGGCCTTGCGGGCCTAGAAGCCGACCGGCTGCCGGGGGGTGTACGGCTCCTCGAGCCGGCGCAGCTCCTCCGCCGTGAGCTGTAGGTCGAGGGCGGCGACGGCGTCCGTCAGGTGGTGCGGCTTGGTCGTGCCGACGATGGGCGCCGTCACCGCGTCCTGCGCGAGGACCCACGCGAGGGCGACCTGCGCGCGGGGGACGCCGCGCTCGGCGGCCACCGCGGCGACCGCGTCGACGATGCGACGGTTCGCGTCCTCGTCGGCGGTGTAGAGGCTCCGGCCGAACGCGTCGGTCTCGCCGCGCGTGCTCGTGGCGGACCAGTCGCGCGTGAGGCGGCCACGGGCGAGCGGGCTCCACGGCAGGACGCCGACTCCGGTCGCCGCGCAGTACGGCAGCATCTCGCGCTCCTCCTCGCGCATGAGGAGGTTGTACTGGTCCTGCATCGAGACGAACGGCGTCCAGCCGCCCAGCTCCGCCGCGTGCTGCATGGCGGCAAACTGCCAGGTCCACATCGAGGACGCCCCGAGGTAGCGCACCTTGCCGGCCCGGACGACGTCGTGCAGCGCCTCCATCGTCTCCTCGACCGGGGTATCCGGGTCGAACCGGTGGATCTGGTAGAGGTCGATGTAGTCGGTCCCGAGGCGGCGCAGGCTGGCGTCGACCTGGGTGAGGACGGCACCTCGCGAGAGCCCGCCTCCGTTGGGGCCCGGTCCCATCCGGCCGTGCACCTTGGTGGCGATGACGATCTCGTCGCGGCGCGCGACCTCGCCGAGCACGGCTCCGACGATCTCCTCGCTCGACCCGGCGGAGTAGACGTTCGCGGTGTCGAAGGTGGTGATGCCCGCCTCGAGCGCCGCCACGAGGTACGCCCGCGCCTCGGCCGGAGGGAGCGTCCACGGGTGCGGACCCCGGTCGGGCTCCCCGAAGCTCATGCAGCCCAGCACGATGCGGGAGACGCGCAGCCCGCTGGCGCCCAGCCTGACCTGCTCCATCTTCACTCCGATCCGGTGGTGGACGACGACGGCGGCAGCTCCCTCACGGGACGACGAGGACCTTGCCCGTGGTCCGCCGTCCCTCGAGCGCGCGGTGCGCCTCGGCGGCGTCCGCCAGCGCGAACCGCGCGCCGATCCGCACGTCGAGGGTGCCGGCGGCGATGCGGTCGAAGAGCTCCGTCGCGCGGGCGAGGAGCTCCTCCCGTGACGCCGTGTAGTGGCGGATGCTCGGGCGGGTCAGGAAGAGCGAGCCGAGGTTCTCCAGCCGCATCGGGTCCAGCGGTGCGACCGCGCCGGACGAGCCGCCGAACAGCGCCAAGCCGCCGCGGGGGCGCAGGCTGGCCAGCGACGCCTCGAACGTCGCCGCGCCGACGCCGTCGAACACGGTGTGGACGCCGGTGCCGCCGGTCAGCCCACGGACGAGGGCCGGCAGGTCCGTCGTCAGGTCCGCCAGCTGGTCGTACCGGATGACGTCCGTCGCGCCCGCGGCGCGGGAGAGCTGGGCCTTCTCGTCGGTGGAGACGGTGGTGATCACGCGCGCCCCGCGCGCGACGGCGAGCTGGGTGAGGAGGAGGCCGACCCCACCGGCCCCCGCGTGGACGAGCACGTCCTGGCCCGCCCCGACGGGGAACGTGTCGGCGGCCAGGTACTGGGCGGTGATGCCCTGCAGGAGCACCGCCGCCACGGTCGCGGCCGGGACCGTGGGCGGGACGGGGATCGCCTGGTCCGCCGCGACGAGCACCTGCTCGGCGTACGACCCGTCGGTGCCGGCGACCCAGCCCACCGTGTCGCCCACCCGCAGGTCGGTGACGCCGTCCCCGACGGCGGTGACCTCGCCGGCCCCCTCCGAACCGACGACGTGGGGGAACGGCATCGGGTAGCGGCCGGAGCGGCGGTAGGTGTCGATGAAGTTCACGCCGGCCGCGGCGACGGTGACGAGGACCTGGCCGGGGCCCGGTGCGGGGTCCGGCAGCTCGACGACGGACAGGACCTCCGGACCGCCGGGGGCGGTCGCCTGGACAGCGCGCATGGTCCGATCCAACACCCGGGCGGGCGGGTGGCGCCCGTGGGAAACCCGGGGGCGGTCGTCGCCCGGCCGAGCCGGTCTCAGGTAAGGTTAGGCAATGCTTACCTACGCGAGTGCGGCCCGGCGGCCGGAGAGGACCGACCGGCCCGCCTACCGGCCCTTCCGGGCGACCGTGCTCGCGACCCGTCGGCTCTGTCCGTCCTTCCTGCGCGTCACGCTCGGCGGACCGGACCTGGACCTCTTCGGGACCGACGGCCTCGACCAGCGGGTCAAGGTCGTGTTCCCCCTGCCCGACGGCGTCCTGGCCGACCTCGATGACCCGCAGACGGTCGAGGAGGGCCGCTGGTACGAGCGGTGGCGCGCGCTGCCGGACGACCGGCGCAACCCGTTCCGCACCTACACCGTGCGGCGGGTCCGGCCCTGGGCGCACGAGCTCGACATCGACCTCGTGGTGCACTCCGGCCCCGGTCCGGCGGCGCGGTGGCTGGCCGCGGTGCGGCCCGGCGACGAGGTGATCCTCGTCGGGCCCGACGCGCGCAGCATCCACTCCCACGTCGGGATCGACTTCCGGCCGGGCCCAGCGCGGCGTCTGCTCCTGGCCGGTGACGAGACGGCGGCACCCGCGATCGCCGCCATCCTCGAGTCCCTGCCGGAGGGCCGCACGGCGCACGCCTTCGTCGAGGTCCCCGACGCCGAGGACCGCCTGCCGCTCGACCTGCCCCCGGGTGCCGAGCTCACGTGGCTCCCGCGCCTCGACGCCGAGGTCGGCTCGCGCCTGACGCCGGCCGTCGCCGGCTGGGCGGCCCGGTCCACGGCTGTGCTCCGGGCGGCGGCCGCGCCGGCGCCACAGGCGCTCGCGGACGTCGACGTGGACGTCGAGCTGCTCTGGGAGACCCCTGCGGAGCCGCCGGACGAGGCCTTCTACGCCTGGCTCGCCGGCGAGGCCGCGGTCATCCGGGGCCTGCGCCGTCTGCTCGTCGGTACGCACGGCGTCGACCGGTCGCGCGTGGCGTTCATGGGCTACTGGCGGCAGGGCAGGGCCGAGCTGCAGTGACGGGTGCGGTGACCCGGGCCGTGCCGAGCTGGCCGCGGACGGTGCCCGCCCGGCGCAGCTGGTCCTGGTGGTTCGCGGCGCTCGTCCTCGTGCTGGGCGCGGTGGTCGTGGCGAGCGTCGTGCTGGGCGCCCGGCGCGTGCCGCTCGAGGACGTCCTGCCCGCCCTCCTGCACCCCGACCCGGGTGACGCGGACCAGGTGGCCGTCGCCTCGCTCCGGGTGCCCCGCACGCTGATCGGCCTGCTCGCCGGCGGCGCGCTGGCTGCCGCGGGCGTGCTCATGCAGGGCGTCACGCGGAACCCCTTGGCGGATCCCGGCCTCCTCGGTGTGAACGCCGGGGCGTCGCTGGCCGTCGTCACGGCGGTGAGCCTGCTCGGCGTGACGCGGCCGAGCCAGTACGTCTGGTTCGCCCTCGGCGGCGCGGCGGTCGCGGCCGCCGGCGTCCAGCTG
>JAEWYD010000252.1 GCA_023462275.1 Actinomycetes bacterium | reverse complement strand
GCGATCGCCGCGGTGCCCTCCGGGGGCTCGGCCGCCAGCCGCTCGACCCGCGTCACGGGGAGTACCTCGAGCTGCACGTCGACCCGGTCGAGCAGCGGCCCGGAGAGCCGGGAGAAGTACCGCCGCTTGGCGACGGCCGAGCAGGAGCAGTCCACACCCTTGCCGACGGCGTGCCCGCACGGGCAGGGGTTCGCGGCGAGGACGAGCTGGAAGCGTGCCGGGTACCGGGCGGTGCCGGCCGCCCGGTGGATCACGAGCTCGCCGCTCTCGAGCGGCTGCCGCAGCGTCTGCAGGACGCGCGGGGCGAACTCCGGTGCCTCGTCCATGAAGAGGACGCCGCGGTGGGCCCGCGACGCGGCGCCCGGCCTCGGCAGCCCCGACCCGCCGCCGATGACGGCCGCAGGCGTCGCGGTGTGGTGCGGGTCCTCGAACGGGGGGCGCGTCAGCAGGCCGTCGGCCGGGCGGAACGTACCGGCGATCGAGTGCACCGCGGTGACCTCCACGGCCTCGCGCTCCTCGAGGTCGGGCAGCAGGCCGGGCAGGCGTGCCGCGAGCATTGTCTTGCCCGCCCCCGGCGGGCCCACCATGAGCAGGTGGTGCCCGCCCGCCGCCGCCACCTCCAGGGCCCACCGCGCCGATCGCTGGCCGAGCACGTCGGCCATGTCGGGCACGGACCGCGCCGGCCCGGCCGGGCCCTCGGGCGGCACCGGGACGCACGTCGGCACCGCGACGTCGGCCCCGAACCAGGAAGCGACCTCCGCCAGGTGCGTGGCCGCCCGCACCTGGGCACCCGGCACGAGCCGCGCCTCCTCCGCGTTCGCAGCCGGCACCACGACGCACGGACGGCCGGCGTCGACGGCGGCGACCACCGCGGGCAGGACTCCGCGGACCGGGCGCAGGCGGCCGTCCAGGCCGAGCTCACCGACCAGGACGGCGGGCGGTGGCTCGCAGACCCCGGCCGCCACGAGCGTTGCGACGGCGATCGCCAGGTCGAACCCGGACCCCGCCTTCGGCAGCGACGCCGGCGAGAGGTTGACCGTGATCCGGCGCTGCGGCCACGGGATCCCCGACGACGTCAGCGCGGCCCGCACCCGGTCGCGCGCCTCGGCCAGCGAGGCGTCGGGCAGCCCGACGAGCGTGAACCCGGGCAGCGACGGCGCCAGGTGCGCCTCGACCTCCACGATGTGCCCCGTGAGCCCGACGAGGCACACGGCGTGGGCGCGTCCGAGGCCCATCAGGCGGCCCTGCGACCCGGGGTCGCCGCGCTCACGCGACACCGACCAGGTGCTCGACGGTCGCCGCCCCCGCGCGCGAGGTGCGCACGGCGACGACGTCGATGCGGACGCCCGCGGGGCGCACCTCGTGGGCCGCCAGCCACTGGGCGGTCAGGCGACGCAGGCGCGCGAGCTTGCGGGCCGTCACCGCCTCGGCGGGGTGCCCGAACCCGTCGCCGGAGCGCGTCTTGACCTCCACCACGACGAGGTCCGCCCCGTCCATCGCGACGATGTCCAGCTCGCCGGACGGCCCCCGCCAGTTCCGGTCGAGGACCTCCCAGCCCGAAGCGACCAGGTGGGCGGCAGCCACCCGCTCCCCGTACCGCCCCACGGCGTCCTTGGCCCGCATGCGACCACCTCCGCGGCGAGCGTCGCGGACCGCGGTCGCACCCGGCTCGACGGACCCGCCGGCGCTGGGGACGGCGGCCGGAGCCTGGGCCCTGTGGACGACCGCCGCGCGACCTACCGGCGGAAGGGGCCGCCGTCAGGCAGGTCGAGCTCGGCCTTGGCCAGCTCCTCGACGTTCACGTCCTTGAAGGTCACCACGCGCACGCTCTTGACGAACCGCGCGGAGCGGTAGACGTCCCACACCCACGCGTCGCTGAGCTGCAGCTCGAAGTACACCTCGCCGGCGGCCGACCGCACCTGCAGGTCCACCTGGTTGGCCAGGTAGAAGCGGCGCTCCGTCTCCACGACGTAGGCGAAGAGGCCGACGACGTCCCGGTACTCGCGGTAGAGCGCGAGCTCCATCTCGGTCTCGTAGTTCTCCAGGTCCTCCGCGCTCACGCGTCCATCATGGACCATCGCGGGTCCACCCCGTCCGCATCGGCCACGGGCAGGCGCCAGGAGCGCCGGTGCAGCGGGCTCGGCCCGAGCGCCCGGAGCGCCGCGAGGTGCTCCGGGGCGCCGTAGCCCTTGTTCTCCGCCCAGCCGTACGCCGGGTGCTCCGCCGCCAGCCCGACCATGAGGGCGTCCCGCTCGCACTTGGCCAGCACGCTGGCGGCCGCCACGGACGCGCACGTGCGGTCGGCCTTGACCCGCGTGCGCACGGCGACCACCGGCCCGTCGTCGGGCACGATCCCCCCGGCCACCTCCTCGGCCGCCAGGTCGAGCTCGCCCTGGGAGGGCGGCGTCAGCCAGTCGTGGGACCCGTCGAGAAGCACGACGTCGGGCACGACGGCGAGTGCCGCGAGCGCTCGGCGACCCGCCAGCCGGAGGGCCGCGATGATGCCGAGCGCGTCGATCTCGTCCGGCCCCGCGTGCCCGACGGCGCGCGCGACGCCCCACCGGCCGAGCGCCGGGAGGAGCCGCTCGCGCGCCGCAGGGGTGAGCAGCTTGGAGTCGGCGACCCCGGACGGGCACGCACGGGTCCGCAGGTCCACCGCGACCGCCCCCACGCTCACCGGGCCGGCGAGGGCACCGCGCCCGACCTCGTCCATGCCGACGACGACGAGGGCGCCCGAGCGCAGCAGGGAGCGCTCGTGCCGCAGGTCGGGCCGCGGCGCAGTCATGGGCCCGCGGGGTCCGGCACGTCGCGGAACGTGTCCCCCGGGTTGTGCAGCACGCCCCAGCGGTCCGCCGGCCAGAGCGTGAGGAACGCGACGCCCACCACGTTGTCCAGCGGGATCGACCCCCCGCCAGGGTCGCCCTGCTTGTAGCGGGAGTCCTGGGAGTTCTGCCGGTTGTCGCCCATCACCCACAGGCGGTCCTGCGGGACGACGACGGAGAACTCCATCTCGCTCGGCACGGCACCGTCCGCGAGGTAGGGCTCGTCGATGGAGACGCCGTTGACGCTGACCCGGCCCTGCTGGTCGCAGCACGCCACCGTGTCGCCCGGCAGCCCGATGACCCGCTTGATGAGGTGCTCGCCGGAGTCCTGCGGGAGCAGGCCCACGAACGTCAGCGCGTCCGTGACGGCCTTCTGGACGCCCGTCCGCTTGTCGGGGTCCGGCTGGAGCCAGCCGCCCGGGTCCTTGAAGACGACGATGTCCCCGCGGTGCAGGTCGAACGGACCCGGCGTCAGCTTGGAGACGAGCACGCGGTCGCCGATGGCGAGCGTGTCCTCCATGGAGCCGCTCGGGATGTAGAACGACTGGACCAGGAACGTCTTGATGATCATGGACAGCACGAGCGCGCTGACCACGATGATCGTGGTCTCGCGCAGCCACGACGTCAGCCGTCCGCGGCGGGCGGGCGCCTCGCGGGGCTCGTCGAGCTCGTCGGCCGCCGCAGCGGCGTCGTCCGGGGCGGCTGGCAACGTCACGCCTTCCACTCTGCCACGAGAAGAAGGG
>JAEWYD010000251.1 GCA_023462275.1 Actinomycetes bacterium | reverse complement strand
CGGGTGAGCGCCGCCTGCGCGGCGTCGAACCGGCCCTCATCGGCCGCCGCCACCACCTCGGCCACCGCGGCCTGGAGCCGCTCCGCCGCACCGGGCGCGAGGTCGACGGGCTGCGGCGCGCAGGCGGCCATCGACCACGCCACGCCCAGGACGGCCAGCGCGGTCCCACGACGGCGCCTCACGGCTGGACGCTCTCGACGAGATCCGACAGCGCCGCTCCCAGCGGCCCGCTGACCTGCGGCGACGGGAGCGCCGGGGAGGCCGGGGCCGGCGCGGTGCCCGGAAGCAGCACCGCGAGCACGACGCCGAGCACCACGAGCGCGACCGTGGCCACCTCGAGCACCCGGCGGCGGCCGCCCGGGCGTTCCGCGAGCCGCCACCGTGCGACGACCCGTCCCGTGCTCCCCGCCGCCGCGGCCCCGGGGGCGGCGCCGGCACGATCGTCCACCCCGGCGTCCGCCTCCGGCACGGCCTGCAGGACCAGCGTGTGGTCCCCGACCTCCTCCGTCGCCGCCGCAGCGAGGTCGTCGAGCCGCCGAGCTACTTCTCCGAGGCCCAGGCGCTCGTCCGGTCGGCGACGCGTCATACCGCTCAGCAGTGCCCCCCAGGCCGGGCCGAGCGACGTCGGGATCGCGGGCGACGTCGTCAGACGCGCGGCCGCCACCTCGACGACGGACCCGGTGAACGCCTTCTGACCCGTCAGGCACTCGAGCAGCACGAGGCCGAGGGCGTAGACGTCGGTCGGCGGTCCCACGGCGCTCCCGGACGCCTGTTCGGGGCTGAGGTACGTGGCGGTGCCCATCGTCAGACCGGTCATGGTCAGGCGCGCTGCGTCGAGGGCTCGCGCGATCCCGAAGTCCGTCAGCTTCACCTGCGGCGGCACACCGTCGTCCCGGAGCTCCTCGGTGAACAGGACGTTCGCGGGCTTGACGTCGCGGTGGACCACGTTCCCCGCGTGCACGACGGAGAGCGCCTCGGCCAGCTGGCGGCCGATGACGGCCGTGGCGGCCTGCGACAGCGGGCCCGTCCGCAGCAGGTCCGCGAGCGTGGGGCCCGCGACGAGCTCCATCACGATGTAGGTCTGCGGGGTCGGCCCGCCAGCAAAGCACGAGCCGGCGTCGAGCAGCGTCACGAGCCCGGGGTGGCTCAGCGCCGCGAGGAGGGAGATCTCCGCCTGCTGGCGCTGCCGCTCGTCCTCCGACGCCGTCGCAGGGAAGAGCTTGATCGCCACCTCCCGGCCCAGCACCTCGTCGGCGGCCCGGTACACCGTCGCCATGCCCCCGACGCCCAGCACGGCGTCGATCCGGTACCGGTCGTCGAGCACCAGGCCGCGCGCGGCATCCGTCGACGTCACTGCACCTCCCTCACCTCCGTCGACGGTAGGTGGGAGCGGGCCGGCCCGCACGTCGGCCGCTCGCGAGCGGCGAGCCCTCAGGCCTCCGACTGGTCCGAGACCTCCGCCGTCGAGCGGCGAGCCGTGGACACGAGGCTGGCGACGGTGGCGACCGTGAGCGTGACGACGATCACGACGAGGGAGAGCCAGATCGGGATCTCCGGCGCCCACGCGACGGGCTCGCCACCGTTGAGGAAGGGCAGCTCGTTGGTGTGCAGCGCCTCGAGCACCAGCTTCACGCCGATGAAGGCGAGGATGACGGCCAGGCCCTCGGAGAGGTAGACGAGCCGCTGCAGGAGCCCCCCGAGCAGGAAGTAGAGCTGGCGGAGGCCGAAGAGGGCGAACGCGTTCGCCGTGAAGACGATGTAGGCCTCCTTCGTCAGACCGAAGATGGCGGGGATCGAGTCGAGCGCGAAGAGCACGTCGGTGGAGCCGATCGCCACCATGACGATGAGCATCGGCGTCGCGAGAAGGCGTCCTCGGCTACGGACGACCACCCGATCGCCGTGGTACTCCGGCGTCGACGGCACGACGCGCCGCACCAGCTTCAGCATCCGGTTCTCGTGGTACTCCGAGACCTCCTCGCTGTCGTGGTCCTCGCGCGCGAGCTGGACGGCGGTGTACACGAGGAAGACGCCGAAGAGGTAGAAGACCCACGAGTACTGGGCGATGGCCGCCGCGCCCGCCCAGATGAACAGGCCGCGCAGCATCAGCGCGATGACGATGCCCACGAGGAGCACCTTCTGCTGGTACGCACGCGGGACGGCGAACCTGGTCATGATGATGAGGAAGACGAACAGGTTGTCGACCGAGAGGCTCCACTCGGTGACGTACCCGGCGAAGAACTCCCCACCACGGCTCGGGCCAGCGACGACGAGCATGCCGAGCCCGAACGCGATGGCCACGGCGACGTAGACGCCCGACCACACGGCCGCCTCGCGGAACGTCGGCTCGTGCGGCGTCCGGATGTGCGCGTAGAAGTCGACCACCATCAGAGCGAGGACGCCGACGACGGTCGCGACCCAGATCCAGGCGGGCACGTCCATCGGCGGTGGGCCTCCGGTTCACTCGGGCACCGGGGCCTCGTGGCAGCTCGGCTGCGCTAGCGATCGGTGCGTGGCGGTCGGGTCGCTCCGTCCGACGGACGGCGACCATGGGGCGGCGGACGCCCTCCGCCCGAGAATAGGCCACCGCCGTCGGGACCACCGATGACGGTGGTCC
>JAEWYD010000250.1 GCA_023462275.1 Actinomycetes bacterium | reverse complement strand
ACCACGGGCAGGCGCACGTCCCACCCGGGGGCGTCGGCGGCCCGCACGGCGTAGCCGTCGTGCTCGGCGACGGGCCACGCCGGGACGTCGTGCTCGGCGGTGACGTCCTCCGCGAGGACGCACCCCGCGGCGTCGGCGAGCACGACGTCCAGCGGTGACATGGGCCGCGCGGCCGCGAGGACCGCGGCGACCTGGTCCGAGACCGACCTCATGCGGCCGCTCCCGGACGGGGCTGGTCCGTGCTCACTCCCAGGAGTCCACGTACTCCAGCAGCCAGTCGCGCAGCTCGCCGCCCAGGTCGGGTCGGTCCGCCGCGATCTGGATGACGGCCTTGAGGTAGGACAGCCGGTCGCCCGTGTCGTACCGGCGGCCGCGGAAGACGACGCCGTAGACGCCGCCGCCCTGGTCGGCGGGCGTGTCGGCGAGGGTGGCGAGCGCGTCGGTCAGCTGGATCTCGCCCGCGCGGCCCGGCTGGGTGGTCTCGAGCACCCCGAACACCGCGGGGTTCAGCACGTAGCGGCCGATGACGGCGAGGTTGCTGGGCGCGTGCTTCGGGTCCGGCTTCTCGACGAGCCCGGTGATCCGCACGTGCGCGGCGTCCTCGCCCTCCAGGGGCTCGACGGCGGCGCACCCGTAGGCCTCGACCTGGTCGGGCTCGACCTCGAGGAGGGCGACGACGGAGCCGCCGGTCCGCTCCTGCAGCGCGATCATGTCCTCGAGCAGCCGCTCCTTCTCGCCGATGAGGTCGTCGCCCAGCAGCACCGCGAACGGCTCGTCGCCGACGTGGCGGCGGGCGCACAGCACCGCGTGGCCGAGGCCCTTCGGGTAGCCCTGGCGGACGAAGTGGACGTCGGCGAGCTCGGTCGACCGGCGCACCTGCGCGAGCCGGTACTCGTCGCCCTTCGCCTCGAGGATCGCCTCGAGCTCGGGGACGGCGTCGAAGTGGTCGTCCAGGCTCCGCTTGGAGCGCCCGGTGATCATGAGGACGTCGTCGAGCCCGGCCCGCACGGCCTCCTCGACGACGTACTGGATCGCCGGCTTGTCGACGATCGGCAGCATCTCCTTCGGGGTCGACTTGGTCGCCGGCAGGAACCTCGTCCCGAGGCCAGCGGCTGGGATCACGGCTTTGCGGATGCTCATGCCAGGCAGGCTAGCGGGACCTGTGGCCGGTGGCGTGACAACGCGGTGAACTCGGCGATCCACCCGGGGCGGTGAACCGCACATGACGACTTCTTTGCCATGATGGAGCCGTGAGCTCGACCGTTCAGCCGTACCCCACCCACGTCGCAGGCATGGAGACGAGGGAGGTCAAGGAGGAGCTCCGCCGGTCCATCCGGGCCGCACGCACGGCCATGACGGAGTCGGCCCGCGCGCGTGCGGCCGAGGGCTTCGCCGCCGTCGTCGGCGCCCTGCCGCAGGTGCGCGAGGCCGCGGTCGTGGCCGCCTACGTCTCGCGTCCCACCGAGCCGCCGACGCTCCCGCTCCTCGAGCACCTCGCCGCCCGGGGGACCCGCATCCTGCTCCCGGTGCTCGGCACGGGGCTGCAGCGCGAGTGGGCCTGGTACACCGGCCCGGCCGAGCTGCAGGTGCAGGCACCGGGGCGCCCGCCGGAGCCGCCGGGGCCCACGCTGCCGGCCGAGGCGCTGGAGCAGGTGGAGGCGATCATCGCCCCCGCCCTCGCGGTCGACACCGACGGACGGCGCCTGGGCCAGGGCGGCGGCTGGTACGACCGCGTGCTCGAGCACGCCCCGGCGGACGCATGCATCATCGCGCTGGTGTTCCCGGACGAGGTCTACGACGCGGCCACCCGCCCCCTGCCCCACGAGGAGCACGACCACCGGGTGCACATCGCCGCGACCCCGGCGCACTGGCGCTGGCTCGGCGAGCCGCACCCGGCCGTCTGACCGGGGGCGCCCGCCCGACGCCGACCCGGCGCCGGGTCAGTCCTCCTTCGCCGGGTCAGTCGTCCTTCGCCGGCACCAGGACCAGGGTGTGGTCCGCGGCGTCGTCCACCGCGTCCTTCGAGAACGGCCACGGGTAGGTGCGCCCGTCCGCCCACGCCTCGAACTGGTCAGTGTAGTGGACGCTGCCGGGGTGCCCGGACGTGCCGGTCATCGTCACCCACGTGGAGGCGTCGAGGTCGCCGAGGTCCACGACCATGCGCATCGACGGGGCCGCCGTCACCGTGTAGGAGTCGTCCGCGGCGTCCCACGCGGTGGCGTTGACGATCGAGGACCCGCCGTCGACGCCGAGGGGGGCGGGGTTCACGAGCCGCCGCACCGGCGCGGGGATCGAGTCCCCGCCGAGGACCGGGTGCTTCGGCGCGGCGGTGTGCAGCTGGCCCCAGCGCCAGCTGGACGCGTCCTTGCCCAGCTGCACCGTGAGATCGAGCCGCGCCTCCTCCATGGCCCGCACGAGGATCTCGTCGCGGCTCTCCACGACGCTCACCGTGCGCCGGTCGTCCCACCAGGCGCTGTCCGGCCGCTCCAGGAGGTCGACGACCACCTGGAGCCACTGGCTGCCGCCGTCGGGCCACATGGACTCGGGCAGGTCGTCGTGGAAGGTCAGGTTGAGGATCTTCGCCCACACCGCGGCGAAGTACGCCGCCGCCGCCGAGTCCTCGGACTGCTGGTAGTCCCAGTCGCGCAGCAGGTCGATGGCCTCCTCGGTGAACGCGTCGGGCGTGCCCACCATGACGAGCATCGGCACGAGGGCGGCGGCGAACGGGTTCCAGGCGTCGTTCTGGATCGCGTTCATCGCCTCGACGTCGAGCTTCGTGCCGTCCTTGACGTAGCCGTCGAGCAGGTCGCGGATGCGGTCGGAGCGGAACCCGTAGTCCCAGTCGGAGGTCAGGAACGGCCCCTGGCCCGGGGCCGTGACGGCCTGGTTCGCGGCGACGACGTAGCCGGACTGAGGGTCCTGCACCGCCGGCATCTCGGCGGGGTCGACCCACCCCTGCCAGTCGTAGCGGGAGTCCCAGCCGGGGCGCGGCCACGTGCCGTCGGACGGCACGGGACCGTCCGGGACGACGGCGCGCACCGGGATGCGGCCCGGCGCCTGGTAGCCGATGTGCCCGTCCGTCGTCGCGTACACGATGTTCTGGGCGGGCACCTCGAAGACCGCTGCCGCGGCGGCGACGTCGGCGGCGTCCTGCGCGGTGTCGAGGAGGAAGACGGCCGCGGCCGTGCGGCCGGGCTGCAGCGCGGTCCAGTCGAGGGCCACCTCGGTCCCCGCCCGCGTCCCCTGGCGCGTCGGCGCGGACGCCAGCGCGCCGACGTCGAGGACGTCGGAGACGAGCGGCCCGTGGATCGTGGAGCGGACCTCCAGCGTCACGGGGTCGCCGCCGTTGACCTCGATGGTCTCCGTGCGGGTCTCCAGCGGCACCTGGGCGCCGTCGCGCAGGTACGTGCCCGCCTCGGCGTCCACCCGCTCGAGGAAGAAGTCGGTGACGTCGGCGCCCATGTTCGTCAGGCCCCAGGCGAGGTGGGCGTTGTGGCCGATGATCACGCCGGGGAAGCCGGAGAACGTGAAGCCCGAGACGTCGAAGGGGCAGTCGGGCCCGATGTCGGTGCAGTGCAGCCCCATCTGCGACCAGACGCCCGGCGCCGAGATCCCCAGGTGGGGATCGTTGGCCAGGATCGGCTCGCCGCTCGCGGTGAGCTCGCCGGAGACGACCCACGAGTTGGAGCCCAGGCCGTCGCCCTCGCCGACGAGGTGCGGCACGGCGTCGAGCGCGTCGCGGACCGCCTGCAGCGACGTCGTCAGGTCGGTCCCGAGCTGCGACGGTGCGGCCGCCGGCGCGGAGAGCAGCGTGGCACCGCCCGCGGGCGTGGCCTCGACGATCGGCTCGTGGTCCGCCGGGTAGGCCGGGAAGAGGTCCTCGACGCGGTCGACGTCGTGCAGCGCGGCGTAGGCGAGGCCCCGGTCGAGCTCGTCGTCGTAGTTGCCGCGCAGGTCCCAGGCCATCGCCTTGAGCCAGGCGAGGGAGTCGATCGGGTCCCAGTCCTCCGGCTTCGGCGTGTCCACCTGCAGCCCGAGCACGGTGTACTCGACGGCGAGGGTGTCCGTGCTGCGCGAGTGCAGGTAGGCGTTGACGCCGTCGGCGTAGGCGGTCAGGTAGCTGCGGGTGTCGTCGTCGAGGATCTCCCACTCCTGCTCGGCGACGTGGCGCCAGCCGAAGGTCCGGATGACCTTGTCGGCCTCGAGGGCGTCCGCGTTCTCGCCCACGAGCTCCGACAGCCGGCCCGACGTGACGTGCCGGCGGTAGTCCATCTCGAAGAAGCGGTCCTGGGCGTGGACGTAGCCCTGCGCCGCGAAGAGGTCCTCGGGCGTGTCCGCGTAGATGGTGGGCACGCCGCGGTCGTCGCGCTGGACCGTCACCTCGGCCGACAGGCCGGGCAGCGGCGCGCTGCCGGAGTGGTCCGGCAGGGGTCGCCGGACGACCGTCACCCCGACCGCCACGACGGCGACGAGGCCGAGCGCGAGCACCACGGCGGCGACGATCAGGACGCGCAGGCTGCGACTCCGGGGCACGCAGCGAGAGTATCCGGTCGGGCGATCGGGGCGCCGTCGGGGCCCGCCCCCGCCGCCGTCGCGTGCAGCCCCGTCGGAGGGCGCGTTAGGATTGGCACTCGGAACGGTCGAGTGCCAGGCGCCCCCGCAATCGGTCAGGGCGGCACCGACCGGAGCAGACCTGGGAGGGTTCCGTGCCGACGTACTCCTACGCGTGCACCGTGTGCGACCACCGCTTCGACGCGCAGCAGTCCTTCAGCGACCCCGCGCTCACCACGTGCCCCGAGTGCGACGGCACGCTGCGCAAGGTCTTCGGCAACGTGGGCGTCGTCTTCAAGGGGTCCGGCTTCTACCGGACCGACTCGCGGGCCGGGTCGGGTCGCACGGGCAAGGCCTCGGCGTCGTCGAAGGCCGCGAGCTCGAGCTCGTCGAGCTCCAGCAGCTCGTCCGGCTCCACCGGGTCGTCCTCGAGCAGCTCGGGGTCCGGCTCCGGGTCGTCGAGCGCGTCGACCTCCACCGCGGGCAGCACGGGCAAGGCGTCGGCCGCCTCGGCCTGAGCCGTCCACAGGGCCCACCGCCGGCGGTCCGTCCACCGCGCACGGGGCCCCGGCGCACGACGGCGCGGCACGCCGCCTAGCGTCGCGCCGTGCCCCTCCCCCTCCGCATCGCGCTCTGGCGCGTGCGCCACGTCGGCGTCGCCCTGCTCGTGCTCGCGGCCGCGTGCCTCGTTGCCCGACAGCTCGCGCCACCACCGGAACCCACGCGGCAGGTGGTCGTGGCGGCCGGAGACCTGCCCGCCGGGCGCGAGCTCGCCCCGGCCGACCTCCGGTCGGTCGACCTGCCGGTGCGCGTGGCGCCAGGGACGCGGCCGACCGCGGACGCCCTGGTGGGCCGCCGGCTCACGGTCGACGTGCCGGCGGGCCTCCCCTTGGTCCCGGCCCTGCTCGACGGCGCCCGGTTCGGCCTCGCCCCGCCCGAGGGCACCGTCACCGTGCCGGTGCGCCTCTCCGACCCGGCCATCGCGCGCCTGCTGCGCCCGGGCGACCGGGTCGACCTCGTCGCGCCCGGCGCCGACCCGCCGTCCGCCACGCCCCTCGGGTCCGCC
>JAEWYD010000249.1 GCA_023462275.1 Actinomycetes bacterium | reverse complement strand
AATCGCGACCATCGCGGGCGTCACCAGGTGGGGGCGTGTTGACGACGACGGGGCGCCGGTCCGTGGACCGGCGCCCCGTCGCATCGGGCCGCCCGGGCGGGCGCCGGATCAGACCGGCAGCCCGACCAGCTCGACGTCGTCGGGCAGGGCCTCCGACTCGGCGTCCCGCTCGGCGGTCGGGTGCGGCGCCGTCGGCCGCGCGCTGATGACCAGCGCCGCCACGACGGCGGCCAGGAGCAGGAACCCGGCGGCGTACCAGGTCGCCACCGAGAACCCGTGCACGGTGCCGATGGCCACGGCGACGGGGGAGTCCGCCCCGTGGGTGGTGAGGTACGACGTCGTCGCAGACGTCGCCACCGTGTTGAGGAGCGCGATCCCGATCGAGCCGCCCACCTGCTGGGCGGTGTTCACGGTCGCCGAGGCGACGCCGGCGTCGCGCGCCGCCACGCCGAGGGTGGCGGTCGCCATCGCCGGCATGAACGTCATGCCCATGCCGAGGCCGAGCACGACCAGGGCCGGGAGCACATGCAGCGCGTACGAGGAGCCGACCTCGATCTGGGTGAGCCAGGCGAGCGCCCCGGACGCCATCAGAAGCCCGGGCGCCATGATCGCGCGCGGTGCGACGCGCGGCAGCAGCCGGCTCGCGATCACGACGGCGCCCGTCATGGTGCCGGCGGTCATCGGCAGGAACGCCAGCCCGCTCTGGACGGGCGAGTAGCCCTGGATCACCTGCAGGTAGTAGGTGAGGAACAGGAACATGCCGAACATGCCGATGGTCGAGATCCCGACGGCCAACAGCGCGCCGCCGCGGTTGCGGTCGCGGACGACCCGCAGCGGCAGCAGCGGGTGCGCCACGCGCTGCTCGGCGACGACGAACGCCGCCAGCAGCGCCGCGCCGAGCGCGAACATGCCGAGCACCAGCCCGGACGTCCACCCCTTCGCCTCGGCCTGGCTCAGCCCGTAGACGATGGCCAGGAGCCCGCCGCTGGCGAGGGCTGCGCCGACGACGTCGAGCCGCGTCTCGCGCTGGGCGCCGCGGTCGTGCAGGAAGAGCGTCGCGCCGACGACGGCGACGATCGCGATCGGGGTGTTGACCAGCAGTGTCCAGCGCCAGTCCAGGTACTCGGTGAGCAGGCCGCCGAGGATGAGGCCGAGCGCGGCCCCGCCACCGGCGATGGCGCCGTAGATGCCGAACGCGCGGGCGCGCTCGCGCGGCTCGGTGAACGTGACGCTCACCAGCGAGAGTGCGGCCGGGGCCAGCAGCGCGGCGAAGACGCCCTGCAGGGCGCGCGCGCCGAGCAGCATGCCGAGGTTGGCGGCGATGCCGCCGAGCGCCGACGACGCGGCGAAGCCGAGGAGGCCGATGACGAGGGCCCGCTTGCGGCCGATGAGGTCGCCGACGCGGCCGCCGAGCAGGAGCAGTCCGCCGAACGCGAGCGTGTAGGCGGTGATGACCCACTGGCGGTCGCCGTCGGAGATTCCGAGGTCGACCTGCGCGGAGGGCAGGGCGATGTTCACGACGGTCATGTCGAGCACGACCATCAGCTGGCTGAGGGCGATGGCCACGAGGCCCCACCACCGGTGCGGGTCGGGGGCCAGAGGGCGTGCGGTGTCCATGCGAGTGCCTTCCTGACAGCAGGAACGAGAAGGGGGTGAGCCGCGTCGCTCGGATCGGTGCCCGGGGTACGCGCCCGGGGCCGGCGGTCGGGAACTAACTAGCCGACCGGTAAGTTGTCCTGACGGTAGGTGCTTACTAGCCGGTCGTCAAGTAAGATTTCTCGCATCGTGGGAAGAAGGGACGGGGAGCGCATGGTCACCCAGACGCGTCGTCGGACGGACACGCGGGGCGAGATCCAGCGCGCCGCCCTGCGCCGCTTCACGACCCAGGGATACGACGCGACGTCGCTGCGCGAGATCGCCGAGGACCTGGGCGTCACGAAGGCGGCGGTGTACTACCACTTCCCGACCAAGGACGACATCCTCGAGAGCCTGCTGTCCGACCTGGCCTCGTCGCTCGACGAGCTGATCACCTGGGCCCGCGCCGAGCCGTCGACCCGCGAGCGCCGCGTCGAGGTGCTGCACCGGCTCGCCGTCGCCACGCGCGGGTCGCTCGGGCCGCTCATGCGGTGCGCCCAGCAGAACGAGCTCGCGCTCGCCGCCATCCCCGCGGGGCTCGAGGCCGTCAAGCAGTACAAGCGGGAGCTGTGGGCCGTCGCGACGCCGCCGGACGCCACCGTCGAGGACGTGCTGCGCGCCCGGCTCGCCATCATGGCCGTGCTGTTCGCGAACCAGGCCGGTGACGACATCGGCGGGACCGAGGACGAGCGGATGGCCGCCGCCCTGCGCATCGCCGACGAGGTGCTGCCCTGAGCGTCGCCCCGGCCCGCCGGTCCTGACACGCGGATCCAGAGACGCCGGTCCTCAGGCGCGGATCCGCAGACGCGAGGACCCCGTCACGCACGGCGTGACGGGGTCCTGGCGTTCGGCGGGTGACGCCTCAGGCGCCGTCGCCGCTCGCCCACGACGGCGGGGGCGGCGGAGTCGCCGGGGCTGCCGGGGCCGGGGGCGGCGGGGTGGTGCCCACCCCCACCCCCATGCCC
>JAEWYD010000248.1 GCA_023462275.1 Actinomycetes bacterium | reverse complement strand
GTGCTGCAGGGCGTCGGCGGGTTCGCCGCCTGGCGCCTGCTGCGCGCCCAGCGCCGCAACGCCTTCGCCGCCCGCTGCTACGCGAACACGGTGTTGCTGACCGTGGCCACGGCGGTCCTCGGGGGCGGGCTCGTCTGGCTGGCCGGACGGTTGCCCGAGGCGTGGGGGCACCCGGCGCTGGACGCCACGGAGTCGTTCGCCCGCGCCGTCGCGAGCACGCTTGCCGTGGCGGTCGTCGCCGTCGGCACGGCGCTGGCCCACGTCCGGGCGACCCAGCGGACGGCGAGCCTCGGGGACACCGAGCCGGTCTGGCCGGGCCTGGACCGCGCGGCAGCGCCGCAGGCGGTGACGGTGGACGTCGCGCAGGTCACCCCGGACGACGACGTGGCGCCGCCCGACGACGTCGCCGGTCCGGCCGCGCACCCCGCCGACCTCGCGGCGACCGCCGAGGCCGCCGAGGCAGTCGGGACCGAGCGCCCCGCGTTCTGGTCCGAGCGGTGGCAGGCACCCCCGGCCGGTGCGGCGCGGCGTCGTCGGACCGCCTGGCTGCGCAGCCCCTGGGTCACGGCGATCCCCGTCTGGGCGCTGGCGCCCGCGGCGCTCGTCGCCGTCGTGACCACCAACCCGACGCCCGCCGTCGAGCCCGTCGTCCACCCGATCCGCGCGACGCTGGTCAACCCCTTCACCGTGGCGGCGGACGACGGCGTCGCCGTGGTGTCCTACGAGCGCATCACCACGTGCACGGCCGAGGGTGGCTGCGAGACGGACCACCCCTTCATCGACTTCGACCACAGCGCCGTCGCCGGCCTCGGCGGCGGCGCGATCGCGATCACCGGTGAGGACCGCGCCGACGGCGCCGCCCGCGAGTACGTCCTCCTCACGTGCGACGCCGGGCACTGCGACCCGTACGGCGACCCGGTCACCCGGGCACACCTCGCCGGCGACGAGGTGACCTCGTCACAGGACGCGCTCGCCGCGCTCGCCACCCGGGACGGCGCCTACGCGGCCGTCTACGCCTCGGGCGAGTACGACGACCTCGACCTCACCCTCACCCTGTGTGCGGACGAGCGGTGCGACCGGCCCGAGACGGTGGCGCTCGGCTCCGCGCACTCCTTCGACGTCGTCCGCGCCGCGTTCGCCCCCGACGGCACGCTGTGGGTGCTGCAGTCGACGGCGGAGGACGACGTCGCACACCTCCGGGCCATCGCGCCGGGCGCCACGTCGCCCGTCGACGCCCTGACCCTGGACGTCCCGACCGGCGAGTACGGGTACCTCTACTCGCCAGGCGACGGGTACTACCAGCGGCCGCCCGTGTTCGAGCTGGCCGTGCGCGACGACGGCACCCCGGTCGTGGTCTACCGGGACACGTCGGACGGCGCGTTCACCCTGGTGAGCTGCGACGACGCCGCCTGCGCGTCGAGCACCAGCACCCGACTGCCGTTCGACCCCGTCACCACCTGGTCCGCGCAGCTCGCCGTGGACTCCACCGGCCGGCCGCTCATCGCGAGCGCCGGGGACGACGTCCGCATCCACAGCTGCGCGGACCGTGCCTGCACCTCGATGCGGACCGGGCTCGTCGCGGACGCCTTCCCGGAGGCCCTCGGCGCGGCGGTCGGCGGGGCGCCGTTCATGGTGCTCGACGCCGAGGAGCGCCCGGTCTTCCTCGTCTCCCCGGCGCACGCGTACGACGAGGTGCGGTTCTGCACGGAGTGCCGCTGCGGCCTCTGAGCGCCCGCGCCGGTGCCGCGCCGGTGAGCTGCCGATGTCGTCTACACCAGCCCCGTGACGCGCGGCTGGTGTAGACGAAATCGGCGCTACAGCTGCGGCGCCCCCGGGATCCGGCGGAGCGCGTCGTTCACGGCGCCGGGCAACGCGTCACCGAGCCCGCCGCCGCCCGCGCGGCCGCGGACGTCGTGGTTGTTGGCGCCCTTCATCCGCGAGTTCTTCACGCCGGTGTTGACGTCCAGCTGCTGGTCGGCGGCCCGGACGTCGAGCATCTTCGCCTCGGTCTCGGACTCGTAGTGGTGCCGCTTGTCGGCGTTCCGGTAGCGCAGGTACATGGCGCCGTAGAAGAGGAACCCGGAGAGGAACAGGAGCAGCCCGAACAGCCGCGGGTCCAGCGAGTCGGACGAGCTGTGGCTCGATGCGAGGACGACCTGGTGCAGCATCGCGAGGCTCATCCGCCCACCACCAGGATGATCGTGCCGAGCACCATGCCGATCACCTGCACGACGGCGGACACGGTGAACAGCTTGCCCTTGTTGATCGGCACCGAGCCCATGGTCTCGCCCGTGCGGGCGTTGACCGCGACATAGTGCAGAAACGAGCTGCCGTTACGGCGGCGCTCGTAGTAACTGTACAGCCACACGGGCAGGTAGGCGGAGACCCACCGCTGCCCGACGACGTCGAGCTGCTCGTGGTCCCAGCGCACCCCGCGGTCGTAGAACTCCAGCGTCGAGTTGCACTGGTACCGCGCGATGTCCGCCGCCTGCGCCTGCGTCAGCGGCATCAGCTGGTCGAAGTTGCTGTCGCGGCGCTCCATGGTGAAGCCGGCGAGGTAGTTGGAGTCGTACCGGACGGCGTTGGCGGTGTCGAACGGCATGATCGAGTTGATGATGTTGTTCGTGTTCTCCGAGACGCGCTGGTCCAGCCGCGCGCTCGAGGACTCGACCGTCAGGTCGTTGACGTGCAGGTCGAACTCGCGCGCCACCTGGTACACCGCCACGTCGTAGCGGGTCTCCCGGCTGTCGCCGACCTTCACCGTGTACCGGCGCAGCTCGTGCTCGCCGACGCCGCTCATCGAGGCGTGCGCGTTGACGTCGATCACCATGTACGGCAGGTACACGCCCATGACGTTCTCGGGCGCGAACTCCTTCTTGAACCGCGGGTGCGCGAAGAACTGGCGCTTCTTGACGAAGTCCCGGATGCGCGCGACCGCGTCCTCCTTGGGCACGCGGAACGGCAGGATCATGTCCGGCACCGCGCCGTTCGGGATCTGCTGGTTCATCGACAGGACGTTGCGGCACCAGTGGCACCGCGCCTGCGTGCTGCGGTTCGTGTCGACGACGACGTCCGCCCCGCACGCCCCGCAGCGGAACGTCAGCACGGTGTCGGTCGACTCGATCCGCGAGGCGCCCGAGCCGATGACCAGGCCCTTCAGCTCGCCGATCGGTCCGTCGAGCCCGTAGGCCGCCAGCGCCCCGACGGGCTGCCACTCGAACCGGCAGAACGCGCACCGCAGCCGACCCGTGGCCGGGTTCTGGCTGATCTCGGTGGACCCGCAGCGCGCGCACTTCGTCAGCCCGTCGATCGCGTCGCCGTCGGTGCGGACCACCCGGGGCCCGTCGTCGGCCACCGCCGCCGCCAGCACGTCCGCCGCCGTCACGCCCGCGTCCGCCTCCGCGGGAGGCGGTGAAGGCGGGGCCGGGGGGTAGGCAGCCGAAGAGGGCGGCGGCACGGCACCAGCCGGCGGCGCCGGCTCCGGGACCCACGACTGCGGTTCACCGC
>JAEWYD010000247.1 GCA_023462275.1 Actinomycetes bacterium | reverse complement strand
GTGCCGGGAGGTCGCGGCCGCGGCGCTGGGCGCCCGCACGGCCGACGACGCGCGCGCCGCAGCCCTGGCGCTCGTGGCCGACGACGTCCGCGAGGCGCTCGCGCTCGGCTGACCACCGGCGGGTGGGACGAGGAAGGGGCGGCCCCGCGGTGTCGCGGGCCCGCCCCTTCCTCGTGCGTCAGGTCTCAGGCGCCCTGTGCCTCGACCAGGGCGACGGCCTCGCGCGCGATCTCCAGCTCCTCGTTGGTCGGCACGACGAACACCTTGACGGGGGAGTCGTCGGTCGAGATGAGGGTGTCGACCTTCTTGCGGCCGGCGTTGCGCTCCAGGTCCAGCACGATGCCCAGGTGCTCCAGGCCGGCCATGGAGTTGGCCCGCACGATGTCGTCGTTCTCGCCGATGCCGGCCGTGAACGCGATGGCGTCGACCACGCCGAGGTGCGCCATGTAGGCGCCCACGTACGTGCGCAGCCGGTAGTAGTACACCTCGAGCGCCGTGCGGGCGGCGTCGTCGCCCTTCTCGACGGCCTCGTGCACGTCGCGCATGTCGGTGTAGCCGGACAGCCCGAGCATGCCGGAGCGGCGGTTGAGCAGGTCGTCCAGCTGGTCCGTCGTCATGCCGGCCTCGCGGGACAGGTGGAACAGCACAGCCGGGTCGATGTCGCCGGAGCGCGAGCCCATGACCAGGCCGGCGAGCGGCGTCAGGCCCATCGAGGTGTCGATGCAGCGGCCGTGCTGGACGGCGCTGGCCGAGGCGCCGTTGCCCAGGTGCAGGACGATGACGTTGACCTCGGACGGATCCTTGCCGAGCAGCTCGGCCGTGTGCCGCGACACCATCTTGTGCGACGTGCCGTGGGCGCCGTAGCGGCGGATCGCGTACTGCTCGGCCAGCTCGCGGTCGATGGCGTACGTGTAGGCGGCCGGCGGCATCGTCTGGTGGAACGACGTGTCGAAGACGGCGACGTGCGGGGTGTTCGGGAACGCGTGCCGTGCGGCCTTCAGGCCCGCCACGTGCGCCGGGTTGTGCAGGGGCGCGAGCGGGGAGAGGTCCGCGATCTGCTGCTGCACGACGTCGTCCACGAGCGCCGGGCCGGCGAAGACGCTGCCGCCCTGGACGATGCGGTGCCCGACGGCGGCGAGCTTGGCCTCGTCGATCTGCGGCCCGTGCTCGGCGAAGAGCCCGAGGACGATCCGCATGCCCTCGTCGTGGTCGGCGACGGGCTGCTCGAGCACCGTCTCGCCGTCCGGCCCCTCGTGCTTGGCGCGGCCCATCTCGAGGCCGATGCGCTCCACGATCCCGTTCGCCAGCGCCTGTTCGCTGGCGACGTCGATCAGCTGGTACTTGATCGACGAGGACCCGGAGTTGACGACCAGGACCTGCTCGCTCACTTGCTCTCCTTCATGGCCTGTGCCTGGACGGCCGTGATAGCGACCGTGTTGACGATGTCCTGCACCAGGGCGCCCCGCGAGAGGTCGTTGACGGGCTTGCGCAGCCCCTGGAGCACGGGGCCGATGGCCACCGCGCCGGCGGACCGCTGGACCGCCTTGTACGTGTTGTTGCCGGTGTTCAGGTCGGGGAAGACGAAGACCGTCGCCCGCCCGGCCACCTGGGAGTCCGGCATCTTGGTCTTGGCCACCGAGGCGTCGACCGCGGCGTCGTACTGGATGGGGCCCTCGACGTTGAGGTCGGGGCGCCGCTCCCGGACGAGGGCCGTGGCGGCGCGCACCTTGTCGACGTCCGCGCCCGTGCCCGAGTCGCCCGTGGAGTACGACAGCATCGCGATGCGCGGCTCGATGCCGAACACCGCCGCCGTCTCCGCCGAGGAGATGGCGATGTCCGCGAGCTGCTCGGCCGTGGGGTCGGGGTTGACCGCGCAGTCGCCGTAGACCAGCACCCGGTCCTCGAGGCACATGAGGAAGACGCTGGAGACGATGCCGACGTCCGGCTGCGTCTTGATGATCTCGAAGGACGGCCGGATGGTGTGGGCCGTGGTGTGGACCGCGCCGGAGACCATGCCGTCCGCGAGACCGTCCTGGACCATCATCGTGCCGAAGTAGGACACCGAGCCGACGATCTCCCGCGCCCGCTCGACCGTCATGCCCTTGTGCTTGCGCAGCTCGGCGTACTCCTGGGCGAAGCGCTCGAAGAGCTCGCCCTCCTTGGGGTCCACGACGGCGGCCCGCGACAGGTCCAGGCCGAGCTCCGCCGCCCGCGTGCGGATGGCGGTCTCGTTCCCGAGGATCGTCAGGTCCGCGACGTCGCGCTGCAGCAGGGTGCTGGCGGCCCGCAGGATGCGGTCGTCGTTGCCCTCGGGCAGCACGATGTGCTTGCGGTCCTGCCGCGCCCGGTCGAGCAGCTCATACTCGAACATGAGCGGCGTGACGACGGACGGCTTGGAGACGTCGAGCCGCTGCAGCAGCCCGGGGCCGTCGACGTGGCGCTCGAACAGCGCGAGCGCGGTGTCGATCTTGCGCTGGGAGTCGGCGGTGAGCCGACCGCGCACGGCGGCGGCCTGGTTCGCGGAGCGGAAGGTGCCCTGCTCGGTCGCGATGATCGGCAGCCGCTGGTTGAGGCCCGCGACCAGGCGCTCGATGGTCTCCGGCATCTGGAAGCCGCCGTTGAGCACGATCCCCGCCAGCGACGGGAAGCCGTCCGCCGCGTGCGCGGTGACCAGCCCGAGCAGGATGTCGGAGCGGTCGCCCGGCGTGATGACCACCGCGCCGTCCGTGAGCCGCTCGAGCAGGTGCTCCATCGACATCGCGCCGACGAGCAGGTCGAGCGCCTCGCGGGAGAGGAGCTCGGGGTCCCCTCCCACGAGGCGCCCGCCCACGGCCTCCATGACGGCCCCCACGGTCGGGGCCGACAGCAGCTGGTCCTCCGGCACGGCCCAGGCGGGCAGCGACCCGGCGAGCGCCTCGCGGACGGCGGTCAGCTCGCTCGGCGCGCACCGGTTCGCCACGATCCCGAGCGCCTCGGCGTGGTGCGCCTTGAGCTCGGCCTCCATGACGTCGGCGACGTGCCGGATCTCCTCCGGCGTCCGGGTGGAGCCCCGCACCACCAGCAGCACCGGCGCGCCGAGGTTCGCGGCGACGCGGGCGTTGTACGCCAGCTCCGTCGGCCCCGTGATGTCGGTGTAGTCGCTGCCCACCACCACGACGACGTCGCAGGAGCGCGCCATCTCGTGGTACCGCGTGACGATGCGCGACAGCGCGGCGTCCGGGTCGGCGTGCACCTCCTCGTACGTCACCCCCACGCACTGGTCGTAGGTGAGGTCGACGCCGTCGTGCGCCAGCAGCACCTCGAGCACGTAGTCCCGCTCCCCGCTCGAGCGGGCGACCGGGCGGTAGACCCCGACGCGCCGGACCGTCCGGCTGAGGAGGTCGACCATGCCGAGGGCGATGGTGGACTTACCGGTGTCGCCCTCGGCGGCGGTGATGTACAGGCTGCGTGCCATGGCTCCTACTACTCGTTGTCCCCTCCGGTGGCGGCGGTGGCCGACAGCCGGTCCTGCTCGGGGCCGCCGACGGCGGTCGCCGTCTCGCCCGCGTCGGGCCAGACCCAGTCGCGGACCTCCGGCATGTCCTCGCCGTGGTCCCGCGTGTACGCCCGGGCCCGAAGCCGGGCGTCGACCATCTCCTGGCGCAGGTTGGCCTGGCCGGAGCGCATCCAGTGCACGTGGTCGATGACGTCGATCACGAGCTTGTAGCGGTCGAGGTCGTTGAGCATCACCATGTCGAACGGCGTCGTCGTGGTGCCCTCCTCCTTGTACCCGCGCACGTGGAGGTTGGCGTGCCCGTTCCGGCGGTAGGTGAGCCGGTGGATGAGCCACGGGTAGCCGTGGTAGGCGAAGACGATGGGCCGATCGGCGGTGAAGAGGTTGTCGAACTCGCGGTCCGTGAGGCCGTGCGGGTGCTCCCGCGCGTCCTGCAGGCGCATGAGGTCGACGACGTTGACGACGCGGACCTTGAGCACCGGCACCCGCTGGCGCAGGATGTCGGCCGCGGCGAGCACCTCCAGCGTCGGCACGTCGCCGGCGCAGGCGAGCACGACGTCGGGCTGCTGGCCCTCGACCTCGGTGCCGGCCCACTCCCAGATCCCGACGCCACGGGTGCAGTGCGCGATCGCCTGCTCCATGTCGAGGAAGTTCGGGGCGGGCTGCTTGCCGCTGACGACGATGTTCACGTAGTCGCGGCTGCGCAGCACGTGGTCGTAGGTGGACAGCAGCGTGTTCGCGTCCGGCGGCAGGTACACCCGGACGATCTCGGCCTTCTTGTTGACCACGTGGTCGATGAAGCCGGGGTCCTGGTGGCTGAAGCCGTTGTGGTCCTGGCGCCACACGTGCGAGGACAGCAGGTAGTTGAGGCTCGCGATCGGCCGGCGCCACGGGATGTCCTGCGTCACCTTCAGCCACTTGGCGTGCTGGTTCACCATCGAGTCGATGATGTGGATGAACGCCTCGTAGCAGTTGAAGAGGCCGTGCCGGCCGGTCAGCAGGTAGCCCTCGAGCCAGCCCTGCATCTGGTGCTCCGACAGCATCTCGAGGACGCGGCCCGCGCGGGCCATGTGCTCGTCGACCTCGGGGCCCTCGAACTCCGCGTACCACTGCTTGTCGGTGGCCTCGAAGACGGCCTGGAGGCGGTTCGACGCCGTCTCGTCCGGGCCGAAGATCCGGAAGTTGTCCGGGTTGAGGCGGATGACGTCGGCCAGCCACTGGCCGAGGATGCGCGGGGCCTCGGAGATCGTCGCGCCGGGCGCCGGGACGTGGACCGCGTACTCGCGGAAGTCGGGGAGCCGCAGGTCCTTCAGGAGCAGGCCGCCGTTGGCGTGCGGGTTGTCGCTCATCCGCAGGTGCCCCGCCGGCGCGAGCCCGCTGATCTCGTCGATGACGCGGCCGTCGGCGTCGAAGAGCTCCTCCGGCCGGTAGCTGGCGAGCCACGTGCGCAGCACCTCGAGGTGCTCGGGCGTGTCCCGGGCGCTGGCGAGCGGCACCTGGTGGGCCCGCCACGAGCCGGTGGTCTTCTTGCCGTCGATGTAGTCGGGGCCCGTCCAGCCCTTCGGCGTCTTGAAGATGATCATCGGCCACATCGGGCGCTCGGTGTCGCCCGCGGCGGCCTTGGCCTTGATCTCGGCGATCTCGTTGAGCACCTCGTCCAGCACGAGCGCGAAGCGCCGGTGGACGGAGATGTGGTCCTCGTCGTCGAACCCGGCCTCGAACACGTGCGGCTTGTGGCCGTAGCCGACCATGAGGGAGGTCAGCTCGTCCTCGCCGATGCGGGCGAGCACGGTCGGGTTGGCGATCTTGTAGCCGTTGAGGTGCAGGATCGGCAGCACGACGCCGTCGCGCGCCGGGTTCACGAACTTGTTGGAGTGCCAGCTGGTGGCCAGGGGGCCGGTCTCGGCCTCGCCGTCGCCGACCACCGCTGCGACCAGGAGGTCGGGGTTGTCGAACGCGGCGCCGTACGCGTGCGAGAGGGCGTAGCCGAGCTCGCCGCCCTCGTGGATGGAGCCGGGCGTCTCCGGTGCGACGTGGCTGGGGATGCCGCCCGGGAACGAGAACTGGCGGAACAGCCGGCGCAGGCCCTCGGCGTCCCGCGTGATGTCGGAGTAGACCTCGGAGTACGTGCCGTCGAGGTAGGCGCTCGCGACGAGGCCCGGACCGCCGTGGCCCGGGCCCGTGATGTAGATGGTCGACTGCTCGCGCTCGGCGATCGCGCGGTTGAGGTGCGCGTAGAGGAACGTGAGGCCCGGCGTCGTGCCCCAGTGGCCGAGCAGACGCGGCTTGACGTGCTCGCGGTCGAGAGGCTCGCGCAGCAGGGGGTTGTCGAGCAGGTAGATCTGCCCGACCGACAGGTAGTTGGCGGCGCGCCACCACTTGTCGACCCGTTCGAGCGTCTCATCGCTCAGCGGGGCGACCTCACGGGTCGGCCAACCGGCGGGACGGTCCAAGACAGAGGTCACAGCAGCCTCCTCGCGCCACACGCCCGCCGGGCGACTCCCGGCGCGCACTCTAGGGTGCCCGTCGCGCGCGCGGAATGATGGGACGTTTGACCCCGCACGGGCTCCGCGACGACGTCGCCGGACACACCGCAATGCCATCACATCGCGGCGCCCGGTGCACCTACCCGGCAGGCGAAATCTGCGTGCCGGGTACCGTGATGACCATGCCACCCCGACCGCCGTATGCGCAGGTCGCGCGCACGCCGCGGATGATCGCGCTGCTGCTGGTGCTCCTCGCGCTGGCGGCCGTCTGCGGGCGGCTCGGTGCCTGGCAGCTGGACCGCGCGCGGGAGCGTGCGGAGGCGTCGTCCGCGGCCCGCACGCCGGCCGCCCCGGTGCCGCTC
>JAEWYD010000246.1 GCA_023462275.1 Actinomycetes bacterium | reverse complement strand
CGGTCGACCAGCGCCTGCACTGGGCCATCGGCAGCCAGGCGCAGGGTGGCCTCACGAGCCACCTGGTCTCCGCCGCCGCCATCGGCGGGGTCGCCGTCGGGGCGGCCTTCTGGCTGGCGCACCGCGTGGAGGCCCGGGTGGCCGCCCCTGACGCGGACCTCGCGACCGTGCCGACGAGCCGCATGGTGAGCGGCGGACCGGGGTCGGCGGTCCCGTGGTCGACGATCGGGCGCGAGGGCCGGCGCTTCCTCGCCACCGCGCCGACCGCGGCCGACATCGCGGGCGTCCTCGGTGGCCCGGCCCTTGACCCGGTGCGCCTCTACGTCGGGCTCGGGTCCGCGCCCGACGACGCGGGACGCGTCGCGCTCGCCCTCACCGAGCTCGAGCGCACCGGCGCGCTCGACCGGCGCCTCCTGGTCCTGGCGTCGCCCACCGGCAGCGGGTACGTCAACCACACGGCGGTCTCCGCCTGGGAGCACCTCAGCCACGGCGACTGCGCGACTCTGGTGCTCCAATACGCTGCGCGCCCGTCGATCCTCTCGCTCGACCGCGTCGACGAGGGCCGGGCTCTCACCCGGCGCGTGCTCGGTGCGCTCGGGGCTGCGCTCGCCGCGCGGCCGCCCGGTCGGCGGCCGCGGCTCGTGCTCTTCGGGGAGAGCCTCGGCGCCTTCACGAGCCAGGACGCCCTCCTGCACACGGGCACGCGGGGGCTGCACGCGTTCCACGTCGATCGCGCCCTGTGGTTGGGCACGCCCGAGGCCAGTGGATGGGCGCGCCAGGTCCGCGACCCCACGCGGCACGACGTCCGCCCCGGTGAGGTGCTCGCGCTCGCGAGCGCGGACGAGATCGCGCTGCTGCCGCCCGCGCGGCTCGCGGCCGCACGCTACGTCCTGCTGGCGCACCACGACGACGGCGTCACCGTGTTCGGCCCCCGCCTGCTCCTGCGCTGCCCGGCGTGGCTGGCCGACCGGCCCTCCCCGGCCGTCCCGCCGCAGGCGTCGTGGTCGACGCCTCTCACGTTCCTGCAGATCGGCATCGACGCCAAGAACGCGGCGGACACGACGCCGGGGCGGTTCACCGCGAGCGGGCACGACTACCGCGCCGACCTGGCGCGCGCCGTCGCACTCGCCTTCGACCTGCCGTGCTCCGACGCCGAGCTGGCCGCGCTCGAGGCGGCCCTGCGCAGAGACGACGTCGCCCGCGGCACGCGCTGGTCCTGATGCGCGTACCGCGGGCGACCGCCCGACGCTGCTAGAGCTTCTGGTCGAGCCGGTGCAGGAACGCGGCCATGGCCTGCCGCTCGATCGTCAGGCCCGGCCGGAACGTCTTGTCCGACCAGCCGGTGCTGATCCCCTGCGCGGCGAGCCACTCGATCGCACCGCAGAACGGGTGCGCGACCGTGACGTCGGCGAACGCGCGGGGCTTCGCCGGGTCACACGTCAGGGGCGTCGGCGGCGTCTCGTTCCACACGTTCGTGTAGCGGTAGAGGAAGGCGGCCATCGCCTCACGCGTCACGGGCTCGCCCGGCCGGAACGTCCCGTCCGTCCACCCAGTGGCGATGCCCTGGGTGGCCAGCCACTCGATCGCGCCGCAGAAGGGGTGCGTCGCGGTCACGTCGGTGAAGCGCCGGGCCGTCGCAGCGTCGCACGCCGGGATCTTGTCATCGCCGGTGTAGAGCCGGTAGAGGAAGGCGGCCGTCGCCTCGCGGGTCACCGAGCCCAGCGGACGGAAGGTGCCGTCGGGGTAGCCGGTGGTCACCCCCGAGTCCGAGAGGAACAGGATGTCGGGCCAGAAGGTGTCCGACGGGGGCACGTCGCGGAAGTCGTAAGCGAGGGTCAGCGCGTAGAAGTACGCGTTCCCCTTCCCGTCGGTCGCGTAGCCGATGCCCACGTGCGTCAGCGCCGGGTAAGTGACCAGCTCGATGTCGTGCGCCGCGGCCGTGGCCACGAGGTCGGCGACGGCGACGGCGGTGGACATCGTGATGTAGATCTCGCCGCCACCGCGGTAGCCCGGGGGAACCTTGCTCGGTCCGTCCGGCAGGTAGCCGACGGCACCCTGCGCGGCCTGCGTCTGGGTCCAGTCCTGGGCGAGGGACGTGAGGGCGGCGTCGGCGACGAGGGCCGGCGCACCCGCCTTCGCGCGGATGTCGTTGAGCACCGTCAGGGCGAGCGCCGCTTCGCCCGAGAGCGCGGCCTGGCCCCCCACCGTCGCGGCGAGGCCGTCGGACGTCTCGGCACCCGGCGTCGCCGCACCTGGCGCGGGGGCCGGCCAGACGTGCGCGCCGTCGTCGTCCCCAGGTGCCGCCAGGGCACCGGATCCGAGGCCCGCGACGAGGGCCGCGGCGGTGCACGCCGCCAGGAAGGCCCGTGGAGGTCGCATCATTCTCACTCCTCTCGGCCCGCCCCGAGTGGGCGGCGCCGGGCCGAACGCTAGCGATCGGACCCGGCCGGAGTCCGGGACTCGGCCGCACCATTCGTCGGCATTCGGGTGATTCTCGATGAGCGCGCCTCGACGCCGGCCCGACCGTGTCGACGCGCTGGTCCGGGCCCGTGGTGGCTTCCCGCCCCGGGCCCCGCCCAGCCGGTCGCCCCCCGGCCCCACACGCCACGGC
>JAEWYD010000245.1 GCA_023462275.1 Actinomycetes bacterium | reverse complement strand
CTGCAGCAGGCGGCGGGCGTCGCCCTCGAGCCCCGCGGCGACCGCGCCGAGCGCCGCGGACGCGACGAGCCGCACCGCCTCCCGCACCTCCAGCTGGAGGTCGCGCTCGACGTGCCGCGACGGCGGGATCGGGTCCTGCGACGAGGCCACCAGCCACCCGCTCGGCACGTGCGGGGCGACCGCCTCCCACAGCGTCGGGTTGTGCCGAGCGAGGATGCGCAGCAGCGAGATCATGTCCCGGACCATGACGAGCCCCTCTCTCTCCTCCGGCCGCATCGGCGCGGCCGACGACGGGCCGATGCCGGCGGTGGCGGCCGACCTCGACGGTGGGGGACGTCTCGACGGTACTCGCGCGCCGCGACGCGAGGGGCCCGTTCGGCGCTCGCAGACGTCAGGCGTAGTGCGTGGCGTCCAGCGGCCAGGACCCGGTGGCCCGGTAGGTGCGCAGCGCCTTCCACGCCACCCGCGCGGCCTGGCGCTCGGCGCCCGGCAGGGCACCGCCGGGCCCGGGCTCCACGCGCCACTCGTCCAGGCGCCCGGCCAGGATGACGACGACGCCGTCGGTCACGTCCGGGGTCCGCCCGAACGCGTAGGCGACCTCGGCGGCGTCCTCCCGCACCTTGCGCCCGTAGACGATCAGCGCCACCGCCCACCTCCTCGTCCGGAGGCCGAGTCTGCCAGCCGGCGGGCCGGCGCGCCGGGCCCCGACTGTGCGCACGGTGCCGGCGACGCTCAGCGGATGCGCTGCTCGACCTCGGCCCGCAGGTGCGCCACCATCGCGGACTCCGCCCCGAACGCCTCCTCCGCCACCGCGACGGTCCGGGCGGCGGAGTCCTGCTGGGCGGCGCGGGCGGCGTCCAGGATGAGCCGGACGAGCTCGCCGGGGCTCAGCCGCATGGCGTCGTCCGTCAGCGCGAGGTCCCGCAGGACGCCGGCGGAGTCGACCTGGACCCGCACCTCACCGCGCGGGCTCCGCCCCACGCCGCGGACGGCGGCGATGCGCGCGCGGGCCTCCTGCGCGCGGGCGGCGCGCTCCTGCGCGGCGGCGAGATCGCTCTGGACACGCTCGAGTGCGGCATCTGGGTCGTGGTAAGCGGTCACGGGGCGCGACTCTAGCCGACAAACTAGGACGTACCGGACGCCCGGTCCCGAGAGGTGGACGATGGATCCGCGCGACGATTCACCGTCGTGGCGCTGGTCGGAACCGGGCTGGCACCGTCAAGATGGGTCCCGCACGCGGGCGACGACGTCGTCGCCCCCGGTAGCGGCGCGCGAGCGGGTGGAGGGTTGCCATGGCGGAGCGGGTGACGATCGATGTGGGCAGCGCGTACGCGAGCGGCTCGCTGAAGGTCACGGTGCTGGACACCGGCACGGACGACACGGGCGACTACACGACGCTGACGGTGGGCGAGCGGCCCGACCTCACCTACACGCGCCTGCACGTCGGTGAGACGCAGACCATCCCCGGCCTCCTCGTGCTGCGGCTCGCGGGCATCGCGCCGCCCGGCTACACCCCGGCGATCGCCCTGGAGGTGGCGCGCTCGCGCTGAGGAAGCGCGCCCGACAGCGGCGCCGCCTCAACTGCTGCGCCGCCCCAACTGCTGCGCGGCCTCACGCGGCCGCGGCGGCGAGGGCGACCTCGATCGCGTCGACCAGCGTCGGATCCTCCGGCTCGGTCCGCGACCGGAAGCGGCGCGCGACGCCGTCGGGCGCCACGAGGAACTTCTCGAAGTTCCACGCGACCCGGCCGGCCTTCCCGTCGTCGTCGGGGATGCGCGTGAGCGCGGCGAACAACGGGTGCTGCGCGCGCCCGTTGACCTTGGTCCGGGCGAACATCGGGAAGCTGACGCCGTAGGTCGTCGAGCAGAACTGGGCGATCGAGTCCTCACTTCCCAGCTCCTGCAGGAACTGGTTGCTGGGGAAGCCGAGGACCCACAGGCCGCGCTCGCGGTACCTCTCCCACAGGCGCTCGAGCCCGGCGTACTGCGGCGTGAACCCGCACCGGGAGGCGACGTTCACCACCAGCCGGACGCCGGGGTAGGCGGCCAGCGTCGTGGGTGAGCCGTCGATCGTGGTCAGGCCGATGTCGTCGAGGTCCATGCAGGGGGCAACGCGCCGGGAGCGCCCGCGCTTCCCGCCGTCAGGGTCCGGTGAGCTCGCCGACCACCTGCGCGACCCACGCCCGCACCCGCTCCGGGTTGCGCCAGTCGCCGGCCTTGCCGTTCTTGGCCATCGCGCTGGCGGGGAAGCCCTTCGCGTCGGGCGCGAGGAAGCCGCCGAAGGTGACCTCGCCGCGGGCGCCGAGGCGCGCGACGGCCGCCGCGACCTGCGGCACCGCGGGGATGGTGCCGGCGTCCGCGGAGTCGTCGAGCGGGCCGGACGCGACGAGCCAGACCGGGATGTCCGCGAGCGCGCGGCGATGCCGGGCGGTGAAGACGCGCGCGTCGCGGTGCCAGCGGTTGGCGTACAGCCCGCCGACGACGATCGCGGCCGTCACCCCGTCCAGGCCGCCGACGGCGCGGGCCGGCTCCACCCGCACCTGGCTTCCCGCGGCGCGCAGGGCGTCCCCGATCATCTCCGCGAGGCCGGCGCTGCCGCCCCGCTTGGATCCGTAGGCCACGAGAACGGTCATGGTCCGCACAGTAGGCGCGTGCGGGGCGCCGCGTCCGGGGTTCGGAGGGGCCGGTCCGGTCGCCCACAGGACCCGCGACCCGGTGGGGGTCCACAGCAGGCGCGGGCCTCTCTCGGGGCGCCGGTCGCCCGACGGCGAGGGTGGTCGCCGAGCCGCGGCGCGCCGCCCGGCGAGCACGCCGCCCACGAGCACGAGGACCCTGATGCCCCAGCGCCCCGCCGACACCGCCGACCACGCCTTCTGCCTGTGCGCGACGTACGCCGCCCAACGCGCGGAGGTGCTGCGGGACCCGGGCGCGCCACCGCGGACGGCGCTCGACGACGAGCGGGGCTGGCTGGTGACCCAGGGCGTGGCCCGCCTCGTCGAGCCGTTCGTCACGCACCTGCCCGACGACGACGCGGACCTGGCCCGGTACGCCGGCCTGGACGCGTCGGCGGCGGGCGAGCTGCTCGGGCTGCTGACGCCGGAGCAGCTGGCGGACCGGCAGAACGACGCACCGACGCTGGGCGCGCTGCTGCGCGCGGCGACCGACCACCCGGACGACGTCGAGGTGCACGGCTACCTCGTCGGGCCGGCACGCACCGACGAGCGCATCACCGCCGAGGGCGTCGACCTCTACGGCCTGCACGACCTCGAGCCGGTCTGGGCCGTGGCGCAGACGCTCGGGATCACCGGGGCGCGGCGCGAGCCGGACGCCGTCGTCGCCCGGGTCAACCCGTGGCGGCCGTACGAGCCGTGCTGGCGCCTGTGGTGGGACTGAACGCGCGGTCGCGGCGCACCCGTCCGCCCCGGCACGACGCCCGGAATGCCCGGACCACCGACGGCGTTGGTGACCGACATGCCTCTCACCGGTGAGTACGTCCCCAGCCCCAGCGACTTCGCGCGGAACCAGGTCGAGGCCTTCGAGGCCTCCGGCGGGACCGAGGCGAACACCCTCAACGGCGTGCCGATCATCGTCCTGACCACGGTCGGCGCGAAGACCGGGCAGCTGCGCAAGACCCCGCTGATGCGCGTCGAGCACGAGGGCGAGTACGCCGTCGTCGCGTCCAAGGGCGGCGCACCGAGCCACCCCGTCTGGTACCACAACGTGGTCGCCAACCCGCACGTGGAGCTGCAGGACGGTCCGACCAAGCGGGACTACGTCGCGCACGAGGCCACGGGCGCCGAGCGCGACCTCTGGTGGGAGCGCGCGGTCGCCGTCTGGCCCGACTACGCGACCTACCAGACCAAGACGGACCGGCAGATCCCCGTGTTCGTGCTGACGCCGCAGCACTGACGCCGCAGCACTGACGCCGCAGGACTGACGCCGCAGGACCGGCGCCACCACCGAGCCGTCGCCGCAGGACCAACCCCGCAGCGCCGACGACCGGCGCGCCCCCTGGGGCCGGTCTAGCGTGGCCGGCGTGAGCGGGTGGGTGGAGGCTGCGGTCTGGGGTGGTGTCGGGGGTCTCGCCCTCGTCGTCGGCGCCCTGGTCGGGTGGTTCGCGCGCGTGCGCCAGACCGTCATCGCGACGGTCATGGCGTTCGGCGCGGGCGTGCTGATCTCCGCCCTGGCCTTCGACCTCGCGCTGGAGGCCGAGGAGACCGGCGGCCTGCGGCCCACCGTGCTCGGCTTCCTCGCCGGCGCCGTCGCCTACGTCGGCGCCAACGCCTGGCTGGCCCGCTACGGCGCGCGGCACCGCAAGCGCTCGGGCGACCGCCAGCCGTCGCCTGACGTCGGCGGCAGCGGCACGGCGATCGCGGTCGGCTCGCTGCTCGACGGCATCCCGGAGTCCGTCGTCCTCGGGATCAGCCTCCTCGACGGCTCCGGCGTGAGCGTCGCGGTGGTCGCCGCCGTCGTCATCTCGAACGTCCCCGAGGGGCTGTCGAGCGCGGCCGGCATGCGGCAGGCGGGGCGCTCGGTGCGCTACGTGATGGGGCTGTGGGCGGTCATCGCCGTCGTGGTCGCGGCCGCCTCGGCCACGGGCTACGTCACGCTCGCCGACGCCAGCCCCGAGGTCGTCGCCACCATCACCGCGGTCGCGGCCGGCGCCATCCTCACGATGATCGCGGACACGATGATCCCCGAGGCGTTCGAGCGCGCGCACATGCTGACCGGCCTGGTGACGACGCTGGGCTTCCTCGTCGCCTTCACGATCTCCCGGGCCTGACGCACCGCCGCCGGCCCGGGTCCACCCCGCCACCCGGGCGCACCGCGACGCGCCGAGGACGATCGACCCGGCGCTCCCGCGGGCGTTCCTGATTCACTGGCGGCCATGGCCTCCGACCCCCACGCCCCCACGACGCGCGCCCCGGCGGCCCCGCCGACGGCGCCCGAGGCGTCGGCGGACGAGCTCACCGACGGCTACGCGGGCACCCCGCGCTGGGCGGTGTGGGTCGCCGTCGTCGTCGGCATCGGGTTCCTGCTGGGCGCCGTCGTCAACGCGGCAGTCACGCTCGTGGCACCCGGCGCCTACGTCGACCTCGGCGACTGGCTCGGCGCGCCGGGGCCCATGGACCGCGCGTGGGACGCGACGGTCGGCATGCACCCGCGCCTGTGGGTGCCAGTGATCGGCGTCGCCTACGAGCTCGCGGTGGCGGTGCTCTGCCTGTCGCGCGGGCGACGGCGCCGCGCGGTCGGGCTCGCGGGGGGCGCCCTGTTCCACGCCGGCCTCGCCGCCCTCGGCCTGTGGTTCTGGGCGCTGCCCGTGGCCGCGCTGCTCACCTGGGCGGCGGTCGTCGCCTGGCGCGCGCCCCCGACGACCCGGTCGTAGCGTCGGAGGGGTGACCAAGGCCGAGCAGCTCGCCCAACCGACGCACAGCGACCCGGCGTCACCCGACCGCCCGCTCGTGCTCGTGCTGCACGGGGGCCGCGGCGACCTGGCGAAGCGGCTCGTCCTGCCCTCGCTCGCCACCCTGCACCGCCGGGGCCTGCTGCCGCCGCACTGGGCGCTCCTCGGCACCGGCCGCAACGTCGTGGGCACCGAGGAGTACGAGTCCTTCGTCCGTGACTCCCTCACCGAGTTCGGCCACGAGGGCACCACCGACGACGACGTCGCGGCACTCACCAAGAACTCCCTCTTCACCGCGGCCGTCCAGACGGACGACGCCGGCCCGCTGCCCGGCGTCGTCGCCGACGTCCGCCGCACGCTCGCGCAGGCCGCCGGCGTCGACGAGGCCGAGGTCGCCCTCGTGCACTACCTCGCGATCCCGCCGCAGGCGTTCGCCGACCTCACCCGGGCCCTCGGCGCGGCCAGGCTCGTCGAGGGCCCGGGCGGGCGGCGCGACACCGTGCGCGTCGTGTACGAGAAGCCCTACGGGACGTCGCCGGACAGCTTCCGCGAGCTCGACGACGTCGTGCACGAGGTGCTGGAGGAGGAGCAGGTCTTCCGGATCGACCACTTCCTCGGCAAGGAGGCGACCCAGAACCTCCACGTGCTGCGGTTCGCCAACGAGCTGTTCGGCAGCGTGTGGAGCCGCGAGCACGTCACGCAGGTCCAGATCGACGTCCCGGAGACGCTCGACGTCGCGCAGCGCGCGCAGTTCTACGACGCCACCGGCGCCGCGCTCGACATGGTGGTGTCGCACCTCTTCCAGGTCGCGGCCGCGGTCGCGATGGAGCCCCCGCGCCACCTCGCCGTGAGCGACCTCGCCCGCGCCCGCGAGGACGCGCTCGGCGACTTCCGGCCCCTGGACCCGACCGCCGACGTGGTGCTGGGTCAGTTCGAGGGTTATCGCGACATCGAGGGCGTCGCGGCCGACTCCCAGACCGACACGTTCATCGCGGCGCGCCTGTGGATCGACAACGACCGGTGGCGGGGCGTGCCGTTCCTGCTGCGCACGGGCAAGCGGATGGCGGCCGGCGCGCAGCGCGTCACGCTCCTGCTGCGCCGCGACCCCGAGCACCTCTTCGGGGACACCGTGCCCACCGGCCGCATCTCCCTGTCGCTGGCCGGCGACGGCGCCATCGAGATCACCTCGGCGGTCAAGCGGCCCGGCCCGGACCTCGATCTCGCGGCCGGCACCGCGCACCTCGACCTCGACGACGTCCAGCCCGGCGAGCCGCTGCCACCGTACGCGTCGCTGCTCGACGACGTGCTGCGCGGCGACCGCACCCTCTTCACGACGCCGGCCGGCCTGGCGAGCGCCTGGCGCGCGTTCGCGCCGCTGCTCGGACCCGACCGGCCGGACGTCCAGCCGTACGCGCCCGGCTCATGGGGCCCGGCCGCCGCCGACGACCTCGCCGCGCCCGAGGGGTGGGCGCTGGGCGACTGACCCCGGGGCTGTACCGGTCGACCCGGCGGCACGCGCCGAGCCGGGCGTCGTGGCGGGCCCGCGTGCAATCGAACCGTGACCGGGGAACGCTCCCACGCGCTCCCACGCGATGGCACACTGCAGCCCTGACCAGCGGTGATGCGAGCACCAGGGGGTGACGATGCCCGACGGCGCACAGTCCGCGCCTCACCGGCGCGGATCCTCCGACCGTGCGCGCCGGACGTTGCTCTCTCCGGCCTGGGCGACCCGGATCGCCCGCCGGCGCTCCCGCGGCCAGTGGAGCCTCCTGGCCGTCGTCATGGGCGTGGCCCTTCTCGTCGCCACCGTGACGTGCACGCTCACGCTCCTGGTGACGACGGCGGAGCAGCACGCGGCGCGCTCGGGACTCGCCCGCCTCGAGGACTCACCGCTCTCGGTCGACCTCACCCAGATCCACAGCACCCTGGCCGAGGCCCGGACCCGCACGACGGACGCCGTCGACCACCTGCTCGGCACCCCGCAGGAGCCGGTCTTCCAGGCGTGGTCCGACTTCTACGACGTCCCGCGCGAGGGCGAGCCGGCGCTCGTCTACACGGGCGAGCTCGACGGGGTCACCGACCACGCGACGCTGGCGGAGGGCGAGTGGCCGCCGGCCGAGGCCGGGACCGACCCGAGCGCGCCGGTGCCCGTCGCCGTGCCGAGTGCGACCGCCCAGACGCTCGGCTGGCGGGTGGGCGACGTCGTCGCGCTCGCCGGCCGCGGGGTGGACGGCTTCAGCGTCGAGGTGGTCGGCGTCTTCGACGCCAAGGACCCCTCGAGCGACTGGTGGAGCACGGACCGGCTGCACGGCCGCGGCCTGATCCGCGACTTCCCGGTGCCCTGGTCGTTCGGCTTCCGCTCGACCGACGCCGTCGGCCCGCTGATCGCCCCGGAGGGCACGATCGACGCGCACGGCCTCGTGGTCGACGAGGCGCGCGTGCTCGTCCGGCCCGACGTCGCGGGCCTCGGCCTGACGGGCATGGGCGGCCTCCTGGACCGCCTGGCCGTCGGTCGGGAGAGTCTCGGGCGGGAGCTGACCCGGGTCGCGGACGGCGTCGCGCTCTCGACGACGCTCGCCGACGAGGTGCGGGAGCTCGGCACCACAGTCCTCGTCACGCGCGCGGGCGTCACGGTCGTGGGTCTGCTCCTCGCCGTCCTCGCCGTCGCCGGCCTCCTGCAGGCCGCGCGCCTGCTGGCGGAGGCGCGGGACGGCGAGCACGACCTGATGCGCGCCCGCGGCGCGTCGCGCGGGCAGCTGGCGGTCACGGCCGGGGTGGAGG